>DRGS01000181.1 GCA_011053245.1 Phycisphaerales bacterium | reverse complement strand
GTATTAGACGAACTTCGAACACTTCCTTTTCTTGCCGATAAACGAGTGGCTTTGCTTAAAGACGCCGACAGTTTCATAACCGCCAATAGGCCCGCGTTAGAAAAATACTTCGCCGAGCCAAGCCGCTGCGGGGTTTTGATATTGGTTGTTCAGAAATGGCAGAAAAACACCCGGCTTGCAAAGATGTTAGGCAAAGTCGGCAAGTTGATCGATGTGGGGGATATTGGACGCTATCAACTGGGCAATTATGTTTCCAATTATATAACGGCAACGCATGGCAAGACTATGAACCGCACGACTGCGGGGATGCTGGTTGAACTGGTTGGCGATGACGTCGGCAGGCTTTGCAGTGAAGCGGACAAGCTGGCTATCTATGTCGACCAGCGCAAAAGTATCGAGATGGCCGATGTCGAGGCTCTCATCGGTCATAATCGGATGTTCGGGGCGTTTTCGGTAATTGATGCCATTACGGATGGCCGCATCGATACGGCAGTGGAGCGATTGAGAAATATGTTCATGATGGATCGGTCGGCGGAGTTTACTGTCGTCGGAGCCTTTGCTTTTCATTTCCGAAAGATGTTCCGGGCCAAGGCACTGCTGGAAAAGGGTGTAAATGCGCAGCAGATCATCGGCCAGCTCAGAGTCTTTGGCAATAAGGACGGTTTTTTCCGGCAGGTCAGGGCGCTTAGCCTTAAGAGGATAGGCGGTGTTCTTTGTGAACTTGCGAGGATCGATCATGGTATGAAAACAGGCCAAACGACGGCTGGGGTTGCTATTGAGAGGCTTGTTGTGAGGCTTGGAGCAGCTATCGGCCAAGCCAGCCAAACAAGACAGGCCAGGAGATATGGATAAAAAAAGATTTGCAAGGCAGGAGACACCTATTATACTGTCTGTATAGTTTAAGTCACAGATGCATCTTATTGAGGATATGGAATGACGTTGCGGATACCGAAAATTGTTGTTGTGGGGCCTTGTTACGTTGATATAGCTATCAAGTGCAAGAGTTTCCCTGGGCCGGGACAGACGGTTGAAGGCAGCGGTTTTTCATGCGTAGCCGCAGGTTCCGGAACAAATCGCGCGATCGAAGCTGCGCTTTGCGGCTGCGAGAGTTACCTTGTCGGCAAAATTGGCGACGACAGTTGCGGCAAGTTGGTAAAGGAGAAACTTCATGCTCTCGGTGTCAATGTCGATTACATTTCCGAAGCGGCGGCAATTAGTACCGGAACTTCTGTTACGATGGTCGATTCTATGGGAGAAAACAGCACATGTATTTCAGAAGGTGCCAATCGCGCGCTGTCGCCTGGCGAAATGTCAGCGGCTTCGATAGAACAGCTTGCAGGTTCGGCGGACGCCTGTCTTGTGTGCGGCAACCTTGAGCATGAGACGGTTGCGATGGCGGTGCGTACGGCGAAATTGGGAGGCACAAAAGTTATCCTTGAATCTCCGCTTCGGGTCAAAGACGACGGAGAGATGGAATTGCCGACCGAGTTTTATTCGGTAGATGTGCTGATAGTGGATGTGGCTCGCTCGGACCTCGGTTCACGATCGAGTAGTTCCCATGAACTTAAGTTTATCGGATCCGACCTTGTAGCCAAAGGGATCGACTGCGTGGTGATACGCATGAATACGCGTGGCGGGCTCGTTGTTAATCGTCAGGGCAGCTACCATATTGAGGGGATCGAGATCGATGTTGTGGACCATAGTGGTTGTGAGGATGCTTTTGCAGGTGCGTTTGCGGCTTCTTATGGCGCTGGCGACGACCTCAAAGACGCAATGAAATTTGCGATAGCAGCCGGGACACTGGCATGCGGCAAGTTCGGAACCCTTGAGGCACTTCCACGAAAGGAAGAGATAATCGAGCTTTTACAAAAACTGCCGGATTAAATATTTGATTAAATCGCATTTTAAAATTGTAAGTGGTATAATTTTTACAAGGATGTAAAATGGCATTTCAAAGAAAAAACCAGCGTGTCTCTGCAACCGATATTTTGCAGGAAATAGCCAACGGTCAGGAAATCAAACTAAGCGGCTGTACGATCTCTGGAGAACTGGACGTTAACAGGCTGTTCGTCGGCGAGGAAAACTTTGACACATCTAAACTGGATTTAACCGTCAGGGATGACAGAAAGACCGTGACAATTGCCGAGCGGATCGAGTTTGAGTCGTGTACGTTCGAAGGTAACGTCTGTTTGGCCCCGCCATGGGAAAAACCGGATGCATTAGAGGTGGTCTTCAAGGGCGATGCGATTTTCAATTCATCGGTTTTTAAGGGCCAGACGCGTTTCAGCAGAGCAATATTCGAGGCGATCGCCGGATTCGACGGGTGTACGTTCGCGTTAGTTGCTTCTTTCAGACTGATCAAGTATCATGGAATAGGGTTGTATCGGACGGCGTTATTTGAAGGCTACGGGCTGTTTGACGGATCGGTTTTTTCGGATGAGGCGAGGTTCACGAATACATGTTTCAGTAAAGGTGGGAATTTTACTAAGGTACGGTTCGAGGGGGTGACGGATTTCGCGGGAGTTTATTCAAGGAGCAAGTCCGTTCCGGTATATGAAACGGTTACGTTTGCGCGGAAACGCTATGGTGACGATGAGACGTTCTGGCGGTTTATCAAACAGGCTTCGCAGGAGGCGGGACACTATCAATTAGCAGGTGAGGCATTTTATAACGAACGGTGTGCGCACCTTTGCCGGCGCTTTCACGGGCCAGGTTTTGAAGAGCTTTCCGCTGCACAAAAAGTCGTTAGGTATCTGGTCGGATTGAGGCTTGTGCCGGAACTTCTTTTGGGACGGCTGCTATTTGGCTACGGTGAACGTCCGATACGCGTACTTGCGGCAAGTGCATTGATTATTGTGCTTTGCGCACTTTATTATAGCTCCGATAGTGCACAGATCGTGAACCGGGTTGGGGAGGCAGCTTGCCAGATGAAATTTCGTGATGGTTTGTACTTTAGCACGATAACATTTACGACGTTAGGCTTCGGCGATATGTACCCTGTGGCGGAGCATACGGCGACACGATTTATGGCAATGCTGGAAGCACTGAGCGGAGCATGCCTTATGTCGCTGTTCGTAGTCAGTCTGGCAAAGCGTTTTTCGCGAGGATAGAGATCAAAAATAGTAGACGAGCTTTACATCAGCTTTCCACACGTTTTTTCCTGTCTTTTGCTTTGTAAGCGTTATCTCATCGCATTGCAGTTTGTGCCATTGCGAAAGTACCGACGAGAGGAAGTTTATGAACTTTCCCATGTCCACAGGTTTTATTGAGAGAGTAGCGGTTATTACGGTTTGTTTGCCCGCCCGTTTTGATTCCTTACCTACGTTGAGAGAGTAGTGAGAGACGGGAATCTTCCATTTTTCGGCAAATTCGTCTACGACATTGCCATAGTCGAATTCTTTTGCTTTTTCTTCCTGCTTTTCATAGTCGAGTTTTTCGGGGGCAACTTCAAGTATTTGGGTCACAAACTCCTGCGAGGATTCAAATTCTTTCTTTTGCTTTTCCCATTTTCCGCCTGCTGCCGGCAACGATATGACCCATGTAAACATCGCCCACAACGCACATATTACCGGTATAATGACATAGTAGAAATTCGGGTTCTTATGAAAGTTTTTCATATTGCTATCCCTGTGTTATTCAAGTTCTAAAGTTACATTAAAAGTATCACGTCCGGCTTTTGTTGCCATGCGTTGGGGGCCTAATTTCAGCTTCGGCTGTTTTTTCAGGGCATTATAAAGCTTAAGAGTGCTTGACCTTGAGTTTGTATCGCCCTTAATGTTCATTGTTTTGGCAGAGATTTTTATCGACTCGATATTGAGATCGATTTTTTTGTCCAAACTGTTAAATGCTTTGAATATATAAGTAAGCTTTGCCGGAGCGGATTCGTCGTCAATATTGCCGCCTGCTTGCCTTGATTTTACACTTTTAAGTTCTCTTTTCAGCTTTGAAGTCATTTTCTCGGGCCCTTTGTGTTTCTTGCCGGCCATGATAACAGAATAGTCGGCTTTGCCTTTGGCATCAAGGCTTGCGATATAGCTGTGTTTTCTTATGACCTTTGACTGAAAATATACTCCGACGGCAAGCATCATTATTGTGATCGAAATGCTGAGTATGCGAAGCGTTTTCTGGACGATGAGCCTTCTACCTTGATATGGCGCGAAGTCTTCCCTGAAATCGGTCCTTGGCATTTTCTTGAAATCGGACATTGCCGCGCCATAGGCAATAGTGAAAGCGGTCGCCAATACGCAGTCATTTAACGTGGTAAGGTCCGCGCCGACGGATGCGGGCAGATCGAGAGTTTGGATCTCAAGACCGGTTCGTTCGGCAAGCTGCTCATAGTCTATGTTTTCAAGGCTTCCGGAAAGGAGCAGGGCAGAGACGGCCTGATCAGGTGATCTAGATGCCGATGCCGCGATGGTTATGGGTACTTCCCTGGAGAGGATCGTAGTCTTGTCCTGTGAAGGCCCAAGCAGAAAACTTCTTGCAGTCGGGGCGTTGGCAGAAATCTTAGGACCGATCATATAACATGAACTAATTGAGAGTATCGTGTAGAAGGGGCGAACATTCTCGGGTGCACTGAAATTGTGTCCGATGAACCTTGCAATACAGGTAATATCAGGTTCTATCGCGATGGGATCAAGGTTGTTTGCCTGAAGATCGGCAAGTATATCATCAAACTGATGCCGGTCAGCGGTGTACACGGTGACGTCGGAGCCGGTTTCTTCTACAGCGGTTATTTCGAATGCAACCGCAATGTTAGCGGCATCGGTCGCAAGAACCTCTTCGGCGTCAAACTTTATAGTCTGGGCGATTTGTTTGGGGTCCGTAAACTCCGAACGGAGGTTATGCTGTGTAAACAGGCTGCAGTCAATTGCGATCGACACTTCGCCGAATTTAAGTGCCCTTACGGCGAGTCCCTGTGATATCAACTCAGCCAGTGAGCCAGCGGTATCGTCAACCTGGCCAGTATCGTCGCCCTGATCGGTCGATACGCTGAAACAGTTGAGAATCGCCGGATTTGCCTGGTCCACTGAGAGCAAGACAGCCGTAGCCTTTGTTTTAGAAAGATATATTCCTAAGAAATTTTCGTTTTCCACTTTGATCAAACTCCTGAATTATATTCTTGTCAGTGTGGTATTATACCAGCTATTTCCATATTAACAATCCTGACATTGTTACATGTACTCGTGTTAGCGTTGCAAATTTGAAACTATTGCGATTTTATTCATTTTTTTATTTTCCTTATTTATAAGTGCGACTAACGAGGCTCTTGCTTTTCCGATTTCGGCGGTTACCTTTATTGTAAAGAATGTACTCGTTGTCGTTATGTATGGTTTGCATTTGCGAATAGATTCACCGTAAGCATAGAGTTCCGATTCGAGTTTGTCAATGCTGGTTATCGGCTCTTTTTTTCTCATCTGTATGATCTCGTTGGCAATATCTTCAGCATCTCCTCCGAACATAAAGGCAGCTTCGAGAACGTGACGCGGCGCGGTGTTAATGTTCACCTTTTGCGAGCCCCAAATAGCGAGGTATTTCAGAGCGGACTCGTACCGATCGCCGGTGTCCGGTATGCCTATGGCAAGCGTATCGAGATCAATGGCAGAACTTTGCAGGAGCCTTGCAAAGTCAAGGGCATGTGCGGATTTAGGACGGGTTGTTTTGACGACCCTGCTCCTGGAAGCTGAGGTGGTTCTTCTCGAAGTTCTTCTTCGTCTTGAGCTACTGGCACTTGGTCTTGTTGTAGGTCTGGAAGAAACGGAGGGCACTGTCTTACTGGTAACAATATCACCCATGTTGGGATAGAAATTTTTCACTTTGGCGATGTTTATGAGATCCTCCTGAAGCTGTTCTATAGATTCCCTGTCCATCTGCATCCATTCGCAAAAGTTTTCTACGGCATCGCCTACAGCGCGTTTAACCTTTGAATCAGTAGTGATAGCCCATGTGACGGGCATCTTGGCGTTTTCGTCCTCGACAGTCATAATGACTTCGGCGCCTCCAATTTCAAAATACTCCGGCTCGATCACTTCCGGCCATGGCGGACCATAGGGTCCGGGGATGACGACCTCATTGGGATCAATGTAGAATTCTACTTCCTTTTCATCGCCCTCTTCATAGTCGGGATTGTTGTATATGTTATTAAATTCGTTGTTTAGTGATTCCAGATATGGTTGTGTCCATTCTTTGTATTTGGTGCGGTCGGCGAGATCGCTTTGGTCCTCTTCGTTTTCATCTTCTATTTCCGGGTATTCGGCTTCGGTCTCGACCCATTCGTAGATATATTCTTCAAGTTCATATTGGTCCGTCGTAAACATGTCCGAAAAGTCCGGCTGATGCTTGCGATCAATGTATTCAATTTCCATTTTCTTTATTTCTTCAAGTGCGAATTTCATCGCTGAGTCGCAGGCATAACGGGCCTTTTGGTAATCGATGAGATATTGCTGGCGATGCTTGATTATTGCCATTTTCGAAGTGGTGGTATAGACGACGGTCGTGAGTACGACAAGGATAACAATAGTAATAAGCAACGCCATTGCCGGGCGATTACCATTTCTCCGTCGGCAGGGAATAGAATGTTTACTTGCATTGACACTCATAGCCGCCCCTCCTTGTCTGTGGTAGGAGGCTCAAGCATATTATCTTCGCCGGACTCGCCGGACACCCCCTCTTCATCGCCAAAGTCATTTAAACCGAGGTTATTAGGGTCGGTATCATCGAGGTCGCTACCGTCGAGGTTTGCGCCCACGAAGGCATATTTGATCGCTCGCGTTCTGTCGATCGCAACGGTTCGTGTTATTATATCTTCTTCCCATACTTCAAGTTGGCCCGACATATTCTCAAACGGTTCCGCAAATGAAATGCTTATGCGAATGGCTTTGGGCAATGACGTGCTGGACCATGTGTTAGTAGGTCTTTCGTTTTCAACCGCTTCTATTTTGAAGTATGTTATTACACCGGCCAGGGGAACAAAAAGTTCCGTGGCGGGCTTTTCGAGACGGCTCACCGAATCTGAGGATGTTTCAAAAAGGCGATCTTCCATAGCAATACCGCTGTGTGAGCGGTAGATCGTCAAAGCGTCCTCGAAAGGGTCGTAGGATGTTTGCCATATGACCTTTGCAAATGTACGCGGTTTTTTGGATCTGTCGTAAATTTTATTCTCAATGATTATCTGTGTTGTATTATAGCGATTGCGGATTTTGTTCCGGAGAACCAGTGTCGTATCGGTACCGGGCATTGCCATGCGGTCGATGTCCTCTGCGATACGCTGAAGGATCTCGGTCGCCAGAGTATTCGTTTCGAGATTGCGGTCGATAGCCGCAGCCGCGCTTCTGATCCTGTTAAACACGGTCATTGCCGTGATAATGATCATCGTGCCAATGACCAGAACGGTTATCAACTCAAAAAGAGTGTAGCCACTTCGCTTTTCTTCAATTGTATATATTGATTTTTTCATTTTGGAGGTGTATAGCCAAAACCCGCTAATATTTCTATTTGTTCTGGGGTTAAATTCGGCCAGTCAAATATCGGTTCTTCGTCGACAGGGGGTTCGGGAGGATCGATTATTTCTTCATCATCGTCAGAACTTTCGGAGCCCTTGCCTTCTTTATCTGTTTCCGATGAATCGCCATATTGGCTGCTACGTTGCTTATCGAATTCTTTCGAGGCAATGTCCCAGAGAAAATCATAGTCTTCGGATGTAAAGTAATCGGGAACGAGAAAGTCGGTCTCCCGGCCAGTCTGGTCCTCTATGAATTTATCATATTCGTCGTCGTCAAATCTTTTTGCGTCTCCAAGGAATTGTCGTTTCTCATCATTTAGCTCTTTCAAAAAAGTTTTGTATTCGGAAGCGTCGAAACCGGCTTTTGCGAGATAACTGAGAATTCTTTTGCGAAGGGATAGCAGGAATTCATCGTACTCAAGGCGGTCGAGATGATCCAATTCCTGTTCGTCCCGCGCCCTTATCTTCCTCATATCTTGTTCGGTGAGTTTTGTAAGCCAGTGTGTGAACTCTATTTTCTGCGATTCACCTTTCGTGTCAGTGTATCCTGCCGAGCAGACCGCTTGCAGATAGTAGTCACTGGTTCCGGAGATCGAGGTTACCTCGACAACCGTATCCCATTCTATCTCGGGGTCCAGTTCGGATACGCCAAATTCGGTTTTCTCTTTCATGCTGCTGGCAGAGAGGATCGTTTCCATGTTCTCACGCGCCAGTTCGAAAGCTATCATTTTCTTTCGGCTGTCAATAGTCGCCGAAATACACCTGTTCATGACCACAACCACACTCGATGTGATCATGCTGAGGATAATTATCGCAGCCATTACCTCTACAAGAGTAAAAGCAAACCTCTTACATGACACTGCGAACAGGTTTTTTTTAGAATAGCATTTCATTTTTCTCTTTTGGTTCCATAAAACCGCAGTCTGCAAGTTCATAAGCGCCCGGGTAAAACGCGATGGTTCTGCTAAGGCGGTTAAGTATAATTGAATACATGTTCTCGTCAATATCGCTTAGGACCACGATCGCTCCAAGTCTCCAGCCGGAGTGACCCGCCCACAGCCAGAAAGCAAAAGACTCTTCTCCTTCCTCCGGATATCGCGTGTCATAGCCGTCATCGTAAATTATATACTCAAACCTGAACTCCTCTGTAAAGTAACCCTCTGTTATTATAGGCTGCTCTCTTGTCTGTTCAAAATCAATCGTTGTGAACTGCCGCAAGGTGTATGTCTGTTCGTCTGTGTCGAGTGTGATGGCATATCGCCTCTCACTTTCGGCGGCAGAGTTCTGGGCCAATTGCAAAACAGTTATAAACTCCCGTGCCTGCCTCTTAAATTTTGTTTTCCCGAAGAGGGGCGTAAGCGAAATCATAGCGATCGTCGTCATAAGCGAAATGATAACCAAGACGACTATCAACTCCGTCAATACGAATGCACGGTCCGTTTTGTCTGGCCAATCCCCGTGTGTCCGCAACGGAAGCAAAAATGACCGTTTATCTTGCGTCAGTACTGTAGAGATCGGTATCGTAGTTCTCGGTTTCTTCGTCATACGACTCACCATCTTCCTCGCCGTTAGCGCCATAGCTAATTATCACAAAGGGCTTACCGGATTCGGGATTCAACTGATAGACAAATTCATTGCCCCACGCATCGGTAGGTAACTCGGTACTTTCCAGGTATCCTTCCGGGGCCCATCCGGTAACATCCATTGGCTGTTCGATCAGCGATAGGAGTCCATCTTCCTCGGGTGGATATTGACCGGTATCCATTTTAAATTGTATAACGGCATTGTGGAGAACCTTGAGACTGGCCTTGGATGTTGTCACCTTTGCCTTGTCCGTTCGACCCATGAAAGTTCCAACAGCGGTGGCAAAGAGCAGCCCGACTATAATAATTACCGCCATGAGTTCGACCATTGTGAAGGCTTTTCTGTTCCGGTTTTGTTTATTTGTGTTCATGTTAATTCCTTTCGTGTTCATTTTATTAGCTATTTTTATCTAAAATTGTCCTGCCGAATACTTAAGTATGGGAAGCATTGCAGCCAATGCGATGACTGCAACAATAACTGACATGAATAGAATGATAATCGGTTCAATGGCAGCGCTTAAACGTTCAATAACCAGATCAGAAGCAGATTCAAGGTTCTCGCTAATGGTCCGTAACATATGTTCGAGTTCACCGCTCTTTTCTCCGACAGTTACCATGTGTGCAATGGTCGGGTCGATGACACCGCTGTCCTTTAATGGTGTGGCGATGTCGGCTCCGGAGAGTATCCTTTCGCGAGCCTGCTTTACGGCGCGGTTCATGATACTGTTTCCGGTGACCTCTGCGACAACCTTAAGTGAATCGGCCATGGATAGACCGGCTCCTAAAAGCGTCGACAGCGTAGAAGCGAACCTGGCGACTATCTGCTGCTTGAGCAAAGGCCCGATCACCGGCAGCGAGAGTACCAGCTTGTCTTTGAGATAGGCCCCACGTTGGGTAGCGACAAAGCGTTTGATAGCCAAAACTATCAAAACGATAACGGCGATTATAACGAAAACCTTCCAACTCATAATAATGTTGCTGAATTTCACAAGTACATTTGTTATCCATGGAAGCGGTTCGCCGGTTTTTGCCATCTGATCGGCAATCTTTGGAATCACCGTCACGGTAAGAAAAATGGCCACAGCGACACATGCAAATATCAAAATGACCGGGTATATCATTGCAGTTGCCATCTTCGATTCGAGGCGTTGCCTTTTTTCCATGAAACCGGCGACCGTAGTGAGCGACTCCGAGAGCGTACCCGTAACTTCACCGACCCGCATCATGCTAACATAGATAACGTCGAAGTAGTCGTCATATTCACCGAGAGCGTCGGCAAAAGATTCACCCGTAACGACCCTGTCGCGAATATCGGCAATGGCGCTTTTTAGTCTTATGTCAGTGATCTGCTGGACAAGGACAGATAGCGCCTCCGTCAGTTTTATCCCGGCATTTAACATTGTAGATAACTGCTTCGTAAATTCGGCAACCTGGCCCCTGTTTGTTTTCTGGAACATCGACGAAAGCGACTTACCCTCTTTGGCGTATGCAAGTTCTTTGATCTCGGTAGGATGTATGCCCTTCGAGCGGAGATGTTTTCTCGCTGCGTAGGGACTCTCAGCGGTAAGGATGCCCTTTACCGCTTTTTTGTTTTGACCTATGGCTATGTAACTGAATCTTGGCATATTATTAACAACTCATAATTACATGGCATCCGACTGTGTTACTCGCAAAACCTCGGCGATAGTCGTAACACCATCCAGAGCCTTTCTTGCCCCGTCCATTCGAAGCGTCTGCATGCCGGAACCTATCGCCTTTCTCTTGATGGCACCCGCACTTTCTTTTTTGTATATCATTTCACGAATATCTTCGTTTATTGTCATCAGTTCGTATATTCCCGTCCGTCCGCGATAGCCGGTATCGAAGCATCTGTCACATCCGGCTCCCATATAAAAGGTCGCATCCTTCGAACAGTCGAGTATACCCAGTTCCCTAAGCTCATGTTCGGTCGGTTTGTACGGCTGTTTGCAGTTCGGGCAGACACGTCTCAAAAGTCGCTGTGCCAGAACGCATATCAGCGACGAGCTTACAAGATAAGGTTCCACATTGAAATCCAGAAGCCGGCTCACCGCACCCGCCGCGTCGTTGGTGTGCAAAGTACTAAATACCAGATGCCCCGTAAGCGACGACTGTATAGCCGTACTCGCCGTTTCCTCATCGCGGACCTCACCGATCATTATGACATCCGGATCCTGACGCAGGATGTGCCTTAACGCGTTTACGAATGTCATTCCCTTTTTGCTGGCGACCTGCATCTGGCTAATACTTTCAAGCTGGTATTCGATCGGATCCTCGACAGTCATAATATTCTTCTGCTTTGAGTCGATCCGGTTAAGACAGGCGTACAGCGTGGTACTTTTCCCACTTCCGGTCGGACCCGTCACGAAAATCACGCCGTGCGAGCGGTTGATCAACTGGTCGAACCTTTTGCGGTCCTCTTCCCAGAACCTGTCTCTTATACACATCT
>DRGS01000180.1 GCA_011053245.1 Phycisphaerales bacterium | reverse complement strand
GCTTTTTTGTCCGCGAGATCGCGGAGTAACAGGTTATTTTTTGCCACAGAGAGCACAGAGGACACAGAGATTAAATTTGAATTACTTGTTTTAAGTATACATTTCATATTATGTTTATGCTCTTTCAAAAAAACATAGGCCCTCTATACTTTGCACGAACTTGCGCGTTTGATGCAAAAATCGGTGATTTTTTTGGGTGTTGAAAACGGTAAGTTGTTGTTAGAAAAGGAGTAAAAATTTTTTATTTTTTTGGTCAGTAGCAAGATAGTGCAAGCGCGTTTGGAAGAAGTATTTAGTTTTGAATTGTGGGGGGTGGTTACTTTTTCATTTATCCGTGAGATATTTGCCATTCGGTATTGCACTGATGACACAGCAAAGGTATAGTGTAACGTACTGTTGGACATAACTTTATATCCGTACGTTCCTCTTATTAAGTTTTGTTTGTTTTCCGGGTGCATTGATGGCTGGAGCATTACATTTTTCTATTGAAGGACTTTAGTATGACAAGAAAGACATCCGGTCCGAGCATATCAGTATATTTCAGCATTTATTTTGCATTGACATTTATTGTCGCTTCAATAGTTATCGTCGCCATTGTCAACAGATCGATGCGTAATGAAGCATTATCAGACGCCCGTGAAAAAGCCAACGTAATTCTCGAACGCAACCTTGCTACTCACCATTATTTTTCGCAGGAACTGAAACCTAAATTATTCGATACGTTCGCAGGATCCCAATCACCGGATTATTTTGAGCCAACCTGGATGTCTTCAACTTACGCAATCCGACAGATCGATAAGTACTTCAACTCCAACAGTGAGTACAGTAACTACTATTACAAGGAGTGCGCTGTTAATGCAAGGTCCCCTCAAAACGAGGCGGACGATTACGAAAGGGCTTTCATTGAAGAACTCAATAAAGACCCTGACCTGCGACAGCGATCTGAAATACGCGAATTTGACGGTCAGGCATATTTTGTAAGTCTCCACAGGGGCGAGAGGATGGAACAATCCTGCCTTAGATGTCATAGCACACCGGATAAAGCGCCGGGCGACCTTGTGAAACAATATGGCGATCAGCGAAGCTTTAATCGAAGTGACGGCAATATTGTCTCTGCGATATCGGTCCGTATACCCCTTGCAAATGCATATGCGGCAACAAGAGCAACTACCATAAAGCTGTCTGCCCTTCTACTGGCAATCCTGAGCCTGATGCTTACCGCGATATACATCTTCACAAAAAAAACCGTAATGCTGCGTGCGAGTAAACTTGAAGATCTGAATCAACAATTAGTAGCTGAAATAAGTGAACGCAAAGAGGCCGAGGCGAAAGCGGAAAGGGATGCTCGTCTAACCCAGATATTGCTCGACAGCATGCCGTGTGTAGCGATGCTGCTTAGTCCGAAGACGCGTAAGATCGCAGCGTTAAACGAAACAGCTTATAAAGCCGGTGCAAGGGTGGGGCAAACGTGCTTTGGCAGTTGGGCCAGACATGATGAGCATTGTCCATTCTGCATGGCTCCTGAATTGTGGGAAAGCGGCGTAGCGCAGCACATAGAAGTTGAATTCGGGGGTGTATTCTGGGACGCTCATTGGCTGCCAATTTCGGATGATCTCTATATGCACTATGCCTTTGACATAACCGACCGCAAGCAGACTGAGAACGCATTGTTTCAAAGCGAGGAGCGTTTTCGCAGAGCTATAGTGGATTCGCCTTTTCCAACTATGCTCCATGCAGAAGACGGAGAGATATTGCAGATCAATAGGGTATGGACCAAATTAACCGGATACGAACCTGAGGAGATACCGACTTTATCGGCATGGACCGAACGTGCTTATGGTGAACGTAAAGATGTTGTTAAAAGCCGGATCGACAATATATTCGATTGTGATACAACAGTTGAAGAAGGTGAGTATGTTATTTCGTCCAAGGACGGCAGAATGCTGACATGGGATTTCAGTTCCGCTCCGTTAGGAACATTACCGGATGGGCGGCGTTTGGTAATCAGCATGGCAACGGATGTAAGCGAACGCAAGCAAGCCGAAAATGCTTTGCAGGTTAAAACCCATGACCTTGGTGAGCGTGTCAAAGAGCTTAATTGCCTATATGGGCTAAGCAAGCTGGTTGATAGATATGATTCATTGGAAGATATTCTTAGAGAACTTGTAGAGATGATAGCTTCCGGTTGGCAATATCCGGAAGTTACCTGCTGCAAAATAAACGCTCTTGGAAATGAATACAAGTCCAGCGGTTTCGAGCATACAGAATGGAAACAGTCCGCTACGATCATAGTTAACGATCAGGCGTCCGGCAGCATTGAGGTTTTCTATAAGCGGCAGTGCCCTCAAGCATACGAAGGGCCTTTCCTTAAAGAAGAGCGAGACCTGATCGACGCGTTAGCTCAGCGAACAAGCCGGATCATAGAGCGCAAACAGGCTGAAGAAAAACTTGCCGATCATAAAATTCATCTCGAAGAACTCGTCGCAAAAAGAACATCAGAGTTAGGTGCAACCAACAAATCGTTGAAGAAGGAGATCACCGAACGTAAGAAGTTACAAGATGTTCAAAATCAGCAGTTTGCCCAGTTGGCTCATATGTCGCGGCTGACTACAGCGGGAGAACTTTCGTCAAGTCTTGCTCATGAGCTGAATCAGCCTCTTTGTGCGATCGCAACTATATCCGAGGGCTGCAAGAGGTTGATCGCGTCCGGTAAGGGCGGAGGCGATGAGATCACCGAGGGAATCGAGGAGATATCCACTCAGGCAGCGAGGTCGGGACAGATAATTCGCAGAATGGCTCAGTTTGTCAGTAAACACTCGCCAAAGCGTTCAACAGTAGATATTGATACCGTGATAAATGACTCGATAGGGTTGATAGGTGTTCAGGCGCGGCAGTCAAATGTTGATATCCAATACGAACAGACGGGTAAACCTTTGGATGTCCTTGCGGACAAAGTTCAATTGCAGCAGGTTTTGATCAATCTGATGCAAAACGGAATTGATGCAATGGAAAATATAACGCCGGATCAATGCAGATTATCTATAAGCGTTTCGATCATTGAAAACGAATATGTGGAGATCGCTATAGAAGACAATGGCAGAGGTTTTTCCGAAACTGACAAGGAAACACTTTTTGAGCCGTTTTACACAACTAAGCCCGAAGGAATGGGGATCGGGTTGGCGATAAGTCGGTCAATAGTAGAAGCCCATGACGGGTATTTGTCAGCGGAGTCGGAATCTGGCGATGGTGCTACGTTCAGGATCAAATTGCCTTTGAGCGGGCATGAAAAAACACATGATAAATCTTAATTTTTAATTAATCTGGAGTTTAAAATGGAACAGCAGCCTGTAGTTTTTGTTGTTGATGACGACCCGGCAGTAAGAACCGGAATAAAGTTTCTGGTAAGTTCTGTGGATTTGCAGTTTGCTGAGTTTTCATCGGCTCGGGAGTTTTTAGACAGCTACGATCCCTCACGACCCGGCTGTCTTATTCTTGACATAAGAATGCCCAAAATGGGGGGGTTGGAGCTACAGGACGAATTAAATAAGCTTGATTTTATCTTGCCGATCATATTTTTAACAGGCCATGGAGATGTGCCGGTAAGTGTAAAAGCATTGAAAGCGGGTGCGTTTGATTTTATTGAAAAACCTCCACAGGATCAGGTTTTGCTGGACACAATACAAAAGGCTCTCCGCAAGGATGCACAGGACCGAGAAACAATGCAGCATAAGCAGCAGTTAAAAGCCAAACTTTCTTTGCTCTCGGACAAGGATGTGGAGGTTCTTAAAATGATCGCAGACAGTCAGCCAAATAAAACCATTGCCTTTAAGATGGGTTTAAGCGAAAAAACCATTGAATACCATAGGGCAAAGATAATGAAAAAACTCGAAGTACCTTCTATTCAGGAATTAGTGAAATTTGCGTTGGAAGCCGGTATGTTATAGCGATATACAGTCTTACCTGTCTTTGAGTTTTACATATACCAAATAACAGTTTCCCTTATCAGTCCTTTTGATGACTGACATGTTTTAGGGGTATCCCTAAAGCTGATGGGGAAAACTTGTTATTGTTTTGTATTTTTTATTCCGACATGTTTAAGGCTGGTTGGTATCAAACCCGATAAGCATTTGAACTATTTGCATTGCGGTAGAAATATGATAAGCAACGACATGATAATAATGATCGCCGAAGACGATGACGCCCATTATATACTGACGGAAAGATACTTACGGCGTTCAGGGATAAATAATGAGATCATTCGTTTTAACGATGGCGAACAATTACAAAAGTTTTTGGGCACTTCGATATTAAGATATTATCTGCAACGCAAGATTCGCAATTTAATCTTGATCCTGGACATCAATATGCCTAAGAGAACCGGCATTGAAGTTCTTTCTTATATGAAGCAGAATAATATTTTGGATCAAATTCCGACTATAATGTTTTCGACCTGTTCTGACCCTGAAACCAAAAGTGAATGTTTAACTCTTGGAAGCAGTAACTTTGTTACAAAACCACCCACCCCCAAACTAATCGAGTCAATAATAGGTATTGCGATGAATTTTGCACATGCAGTGTAGTTTGCAGGTTAGAATTATGTTGCAAAATCTATTGCCAGCCGGGCGCTTGAATGGGCCTCTTGGCCGAAGCACATTTGTGAAGACAACCCGGCTGGCATCTATCTATCGACATATAGTACATCGGGGTTAACTTGTTATTTGTTCTCCAAGAATCTCCAATATCTCACTGAAGAGGCATAATGGTCCCCGTAGATAGACATTCACCGCTGGTTTTTATTGGGTCGGTTCATGTTTTGCTTGAATTCAGCTCTTGGTCGAAAGTTTACGTTTACAAGGTTATTATCGGCGGTTTTTTTAAAAAATATAAAGTTATCTATTAAAAATGTGAAAAAAACAAAAATGACTTGCTGTAAGAAATTTGACCAGCTTAAGACAGATGCTATTAAGTATAGTAATAGCAATGAGTTATGTATTACAAAAAAGAGATATATGGGTAGATTAAAATATGTAAATCCAGAAATTTCTAATTTAAGTAGATAAGTAATATTGCCGAGAAAAGGTGTGCAATAGATTTTGCAATTGTCTTCACAAAAGAAACGGCCAAAAAAAAACAGAGCTTTTCGAACTTCAGGAAAAGTTGTTCCTGTAATTATGGAAAGTTTTCCTGTTACCACCCATTCAAGCAAATCATTTAGTGTCTGTACAATCAGAATGTCTTCGTACAGACCGGCAAAATCTCAACAGTTAAGAGCGGCAAATGCGTTTACTGCATCGGTCGGGTTTTGCTTGAATGGACCTCTTGGTCGGGGTTTTTGTGAAGACAGCCCGGTCCGATGCTTTTATTTGATATTCGGAGATAATGGCATTGAGACGGATCAAACGAACATCTAAAAGATCTAAGGCGGGCATGGCATGGACCGAGACCGATATAGCACGGTTGGTAAAGCTATATCCGAAAACCAGCAATAAAGATTTAGCTGTAGAGTTCGGCAGGCCGGTATTGGGGGTTATTGGCAAAGCCCGCGGATTGGGTTTGAAAAAAGATTACATTAGTAGTCATCTGCGTCAACAGTCTGCGGCATGGTCAAGCGAGGAAGAAGAAACACTCATAGAATTATTCCCCACTACACCCAATGAAGAGATCGCGGAAAAAATAGGAAGAGGTCTTGGCGCTATAGCTAAGAAAGCGGCGAAACTGGGACTTCGTAAAATGGAGTTCTGGTCGGAAGCCAACGACGAACATCTCACACGGCTTTACAAAACACTCAGTTATAACCAATTGGCCAGCCAGTTAGGACGGTCCAGGCTTGCGGTGCAGATACGGGTGATCACGTTAGGATTAGACAGCAAAGTAGAGAGTTGGGCGGAATCTGAAATTGATTTTCTCCGGAAGAATTATCGTGGGATGCATTTTCAAGCTATTGCGGAGGAGCTGGGACGCCCTTGTAAAGCGGTAGCCGCAAAAGCCGGCAGGTTGGGATTTGTGAAAAATCATTCCTGGTCCGAAAGCGACATCCTCAAACTTAAACAGCTATACGCAAGGTTTACCGCTCGGCAGGCGGCTGAGATGATGGGACGCTCATATAAGTCGGTGCAAAGCAGGATCAAGTTGTTGGGGTTGAATAAGAAATCGGGTGCTGCCATTAAATTGGTTACCGATGATCACCAAATAAGGACAGATCGCCATTTCGTTACATCTGGTCGATTTGATAAGGCGAGCTAAGTAGTGCAGCAATGGCTCTTAAATAACGTAATCGGTATTTATTTTGAATTTTGGGTGGTGTCGCTGTTGTCGTTTTTAATGGATCCTGTCAGGCCTGATAAAAACAGTGACGCTATTCGTAAGTGCTGCTAAATTTTGTTTTAGCAGATTAATTAATTTAAGTTTAGCGATTGAAGGAGTACGTATTATGTCAGAAGTAGAAGCTCTAAAAGAGCAGGTTGACACGCCGGCAGTAGTAACTGCGCAGGCACAAGTGGATCTGCCGACAGAGGACAAGGAAGGAAAGTATCTTACCTTTGCGCTGGGTCATGAAGAGTTTGGTTTGGAGATACTAAAGGTCAGGGAGATCATCGGGTATATGGATATAACCGCTGTTCCTCAGACACCGTGTCATGTCAAGGGAGTGATAAATCTTCGGGGTCAGGTTATTCCCGTTGTCGATCTTCGTTTGAAGTTCGGCATGGAAGAAGCCGAGATCACGGAGCAAAGCTGTATTATCGTCGTCGAGATCGATGCCGGTAATCGTCATTTCCAGACGGGTATCGTTGTGGATCATGTCTCAGAGGTTCTTGATATCCCTGGTGAGTCAATTGAAGATTCGCCGGAGTTCGGTTCCGTCAATACCGATTTTATTCTTGGTATGGGCAAGATCGGCGATACGGTCAAGATCCTGCTGGATATTGACAAGGTGCTGGGAGGCGAAGACTTCTCAGGTATTAGTATGTAATGTATGTAAATCATTTAATGAAAACATGAATAAAGGAGTACAAAAAAATGGCAACACAAATGACAGTAGGTAAAAAATTATCATTGGGATTCGCAGTGGTCCTGATACTGACCGTGGTTATCAGCGTGGTCAGCTTTGTCGGCGTAAATAAGCTGGCAGCAAGTCGTGATGTATTGAGTCAGCGAACAGCGGATTCCGCTATCGCGTCGAAGGTTCCATTCTGGACCATTAAGCAGTACCAGAATCAGGCGGACCTTATCATCAATCGTGATATGGAT
>DRGS01000179.1 GCA_011053245.1 Phycisphaerales bacterium | reverse complement strand
TTAAAGAGCTTGGGCCGACCGGTATAAATAAAAAGGAAAGCTGAAGAAAGCTATGAAGATCGTTGGTAAGGAAAATATAAAGATCAGCAGCGAGTTTGCTGATGAGATCAAGGATCGGTGCGGGGAGAATGTGAATCTCTGCTATCAGTGCAAAAAGTGTGCGTCCGGGTGTCCGAATCGTAAATTCATGGACAAGACGCCTACCGAACTTATGCGCCAGATCCAGTTGGGTCTTGTCGACGAAGCGATGAAGGGCAATACGATTTGGTACTGTCTGTCGTGCCAAACTTGTTCGGCGAGATGTCCGCAGGATATTGATATCGCGCATGTCGTCGATACGATCAGGATCGTGGTGCAGGAAAAGAAGATCAAAGCCGACACGAAGAATATGAGGATATTTAACTGGATATGGATGACGTGTCTCAGATTCCTTGGCAGGGCATACGAGGGTGGAGTTGTCGGATCGCTCAATGTATTTACGGGCAAGCCGCTTAAGGATATGAAGCTGGCGGGCAAGATGATTAAGAAGGGTAAGATCAAGATGATGCCCTCTATTAAACGTCCCGTTGAGATGCAGAGGATGTTTGCAAGGTCAAAGAAGGTCAAACGAAATGGCTAACATGAAAAAAATAGGTTATTATCCGGGGTGTTCGCTGCATTCTACGGGCTTGGAGTATGACATGTCCACGCGGAAGGTCTGCGAGATCCTTGGTGTAGAGCTTGCCGAGATCAAGGACTGGGTTTGCTGCGGTTCTTCGCCTGCCCATCAGTCCGACGAGTTGATGTCGATAGCATTGCCAGCTAAGAACCTGGCTATCGCGGGCAAAGATCCGGATATCAAAGAGATTTGCGCTCCGTGTGCATCTTGCTATTCGAGACTCAAAGCCGCTCAGTTGCGATTGACCGACGATAAGATGCTGCGACAAGTCGAGGAGGTCATTGGAGAGAAATATCCCGATGGCCTGGAAGTGCTGCATGTACTCGACCTGATCATGAGTATCGGCGCAGAAGCGGTAGAGCAAAAAGTTGTAAAGCCTCTCAACGGTCTAAAGGTTGCTTGTTATTACGGATGCCTTATGACGCGGCCGCCGAAAGTTACGGGCAAGGGCAATTTTGAGAATCCGCTGGAGATGGAAGAAGTAATGGAAGCCTTAGGTGCCGAGCCTATCGACTGGAACATGAAAACCTTCTGCTGCGGAGCCAGTTTCGCACTGACCGAGACGGATGTGGTATTGGAACTTACGAAAAAAGTATTAGACGACGCACTTGTCGCCGGCGCCGATGTAATAGCTGTGGGGTGTCCGCTCTGTCATGCCAATCTTGACGGCAGGCAGGGGCAGATCAATGAAAAGTTCGGTACGAATTTCAATGTTCCCATATTTTACTTTACCGAACTTATGGGGCTTGCTATGGGGGTTGACGCCAGGGAGATGGGGACATTAAAACATCTTACGGAGACGGAAGATTTTCTTAAAGAAAGGGCTCTATTATGATAGTTGCCGACAGAAAACCACTGGACGAGATCCTTAACTCGATCAAGGATTGCAAGAAAATAATACTGATGGGGTGCGGCGGTTGTGTTACGATCTGCTTTTCCGGCGGGTCGAAGGCTGTCGAGCTGCTGGCAAGCCAGATCAAGATCGCCAGGAAACAACAGGGTAGTGACATAGAGATCATAGAGCTGACGCCGGAGAGGCAGTGCGAGTTTGAATTCATCGACGCACTGAAGGATCAGCTTGAAGGTATTGATGCCGTCCTTTCCATCGCATGCGGCGTGGGCGTTCAGACGATGAACGAGCATTTCCCCGATAGCGTTACCGTGCCGGGTCTCAATACCAAGTTCATGGGTTATCCTGTCGAACATGCACTGTGGGAAGAACGCTGTGCGGGCTGCGGTGACTGCGTGCTGGAATGGACGGGCGGGTTGTGTCCGATAGCACGATGCGCAAAGAAACTGATGAACGGGCCATGCGGCGGATCGGCCGATGGCGTATGTGAAGTCGATAAGGATGTTGAGTGTATATGGCATTCGATCTACGACAGACTCAAAAAGCTTAATAAGCTGGACAACCTCAAACAGGTTAGACCTGCCAAGGATTGGCGGACGAGTACCTCCGCGGGACAGAGAAAGATAAAATTTGAAGAGGCGATGTTATGAAATCAGGGAGCAGACTCGAAAAAGTTTTAACGGCTGGTAAGTTCGCGGTGACCGCTGAGTTAGGGCCGCCGCAAAACGCAAATCCCGACGCGGTGAAGAAAAAAGCGGAGTATTGCAAGGGCAACTGCGAAGGCGCTAACGTAACCGACAACCAGACGGCTATCGTGCGCATGTCGAGCATGGCAGCTTCTGTTATTGCTCTGTCTTGCGGCGTCGAGCCGATAATGCAGATGGTTTGCAGGGACCGCAACCGCATCGCAATGCAAAGCGACATTTTAGGCGCTGCCGCGCTTGGCATAAAGAATTTGCTGTGCCTTAGCGGTGACCATCAGGGTTTCGGTAATCAACCGGAAGCCAAGGGTGTTTACGATATCGATTCGACCCAGCTTATCGCAATGGTAAAGCAGATGCGCGACGATAAGCAGCTTATCTCCGGCGACGAGATCAAGGAATACGAACCCCGCTTGTTCATAGGCGCTGTTGCCAATCCGTTTGCCGATCCGTTCGAGTATCGCGTATTGCGTCTGGCTAAAAAGATCGAAGCGGGTGCCGATTTCATCCAGACCCAGTGCATTTTCGATATGGAAAGATTCGAAAAATGGATGGAACTTGTCGTCGCTGAAGGTTTGCATGAAAAGGTTTATATCTTAGCAGGTCTTACCCCCGTCCGTTCGCACAAGGCTCTTATCTACATGAAAAACAACGTAGCCGGTATAAGCGTACCGGACGAACTCATCGCTCGCATGGAAGCTGCCGAAGATAAAAAGCAAGAGGGCATAGACATCTGCGTAGAGATGATAGAAAAGATCAAAACGATAAAAGGCGTCGCCGGAATACATCTAATGCCAATCGGCTGGGAGAGCATAACCCCGACCATCCTCGAAAAAGCAGGGCTGCTCCCGAGACCGGAAGTTTAAAAAGAAGCAAGAGTCTGTTAGATGGCGTAAGTAGTATCGGACACCAGCTTTGGTCACTGCTGGATACTAACCGTAAAACATCTCTCTAAAATCTTTCCAAGCAGTGGGAAAATAATGACCGGTAACAAGCTTACCATAATGTTCCCAAGCACGTCTTCAGGATATGATAAATCCTGAAGCATATTTATTTGATAGACAGCCATAACTCCCACCGCTATTTGTAGCACGTATTGAGGCAATCTTTTTAGCCCCCATCTTGCCCAACCAGCTAACAAACCGGCGATGGCGATAGCAATAAATTCTTTAACGTACACATTTTGAAAGTTGATAGATATGCTGTAATACGGGTAAAAGCTGTATAACACAGCCATCATAACAGCAATATTGACTGTGATATAAAAATACAAGTATTTAATACTGACATCAAGAAACAGTATAGCATATAAGCCGCAAAGTAATGTCGTAGCTGTTCCCATGCCTATACAAGATGGACTTCTTAAATTAGATGCTGCGAGCCCGACCCCGGTAATAGCTCCTGCGCAAAGCGCAAAGTTACAATATCGGCTGATCTCTTTTAACTTAAGGCCGCGTGAAAAAAGAAGTGAACATACACCAATTACCAAAGGCGCTATAAGCAGCATTGCAGAAGGTATATGCACAAAAGCCATTATGCATCTTGATGACCATGCCACCAAACCAAAAGAAATCAGCACAGCAATCAGCCGCACACATATATTTTCAGGTTTATGCAACCGCTTCAGTTCCGTGCTGACTTCATCGATATCGCCAAATTCTTTTAGAGCGTTTTTCCATGCAGATTCCTGGTCGTCTGTGGTGGTCAATTTATTCTCATACTCTTGCTGAAGATGGTCGGAGAGTTCATGTCGCCATGGAAGCAGGCGGGTCCATCTGCCAAGTTTGCCGTCAAGA
>DRGS01000178.1 GCA_011053245.1 Phycisphaerales bacterium | reverse complement strand
GACCAGATGGGACGAAGATCCATCGGATTCGCGCATAATGAGATCGCAGCAGGACTCTTTTACAACCTTACAAAGAAAAATACAAGTAGACCCCTGTGCATCTTGCTCGATGGAATGGCTATCACGGCACCGAATATCAATGAGCCGATACGGTCAAGCGGTATCATTACCGGCCAGTTTACGCAGGCTGAGGTAGAAGATACGGTCAACAAACTTAACGCCGGATCGTTCCCGGCAAGGCTGAGCGATGTTCCCACGTCAGAGAAGAGCATCGGCCCCATAATCGGTGCCGACAACCGCGACAAGGGCATCTACGCCGGCCTTATAGGTCTGGCGGCGGTAGCTATATTTATGGTCGTCTACTATCTGTTGGCCGGTTTCGTAGCCGGTATCGCCCTGCTGATGAATCTCCTGTTCATCCTTGCTTTGATGGTGATGCTGCGGGCGACGTTTACACTGCCGGGGATCGCCGGTTTGATCCTGACTATCGGCATGAGTGTCGATGCTAATGTTCTTATTTTTGAACGTATTCGCGAAGAGCAAATGCGAGGATCGTCACTTAGGAACGCTATCGCAAACGGTTATCAGAGAGCGTTTAGAACCATCTTCGATGCCAATATCACTACGTTCTTCGTTGCATTGATCCTTTACATGGTAGCCTCCGAAGAGATCAAAGGCTTTGCGATCGTGCTGATGCTTGGTATTCTTTCGAGTATGTTCACCGCGTTGTTCGTAACGAGAGTTGTCTTTGATATTCTTGTAAATAACAAGATAATCAAGGACCACATAGCAATGCTCAAGCTTATTAGTAAGCCGGACATCAACTGGATGGGAATGCGAAAGGCGTTTTTCACTATCTCAACGGTGCTGATCGTTGGTGGTCTGAGTGTGTTCTTTACGCGTGACGAAGCCGAAAACAGCAAGTACGACATTGAGTTTACCGGTGGAACAAGCGTCCAGATCGATCTGAGAGAAAGCGCTCCGCATAGCAGGCAAGAGGTGGAAGATAAGATACGCCAGTCTTTGCCGGCAGCGAATGTTTATAAGATTGGCGATACGGATCTGCAATATGAAATAACTACAACGCAGACAAATGAGACGACATCGCTTGTAAGTTTCACAAACGCAGGCGAAACTATTGAAAGCATTACCAAGGCGATCCTAAAGGCAGAAGAAAAATCGGAAGGGACCCTTTATAATCTTTCGGTAACCGCAGAAGAAGGCGGTAAGGACTTTACGGTCACGACCAGCCAGGTTAATAAGGGCGTAGTCAAGGAGACACTTGCCGGCGCTTTCGGTGACAAAGCGACCGCGAGCGAACCTGTGGTAAATGAGATCGTCAGTAAGGCTGTGCGGAATGCCTTCAAGGGCCTGCTCGATGTCCGCGAAGATCTCGGTATAGAGATCGTCAGCGTTGAAGAAGTGCCGGATTCGGCGGTAGAGTTGGCCGAATATCTCGGCGGCGTAAAGATCGTGTGCAAGCTCGATAAGGAGACAACTTATGAGGATCTCGCGACCAGGTTCAAGGATATTCGGTTCAAACCGGACATGCAGGATATTGCATGGTATCAGTACGGTATCTTCAATGCGGAGATGCTTGAGTTTGAGCCGGGAGCGAAGTTGACGGAATTCGTTTATGCCAGCGCTCATCCCGAAGCCGGATACAGAGATCTTAGCAAGGAAGAATGGCAGTCGTTCGAGAGCAACGAACAGAAGAAGATCATAAAGGCAGCATCGCTGGCTTCGACGCTTTCGCGAGTGACGCAGATCGATCCGTCAATAGGCAAGCAGGCCCAGACGAGAGCTTTAATAGCTATCATTATGTCGCTTGTGGCAATTGTCGCATATATCTGGATCCGGTTCGGTACAGCTAATTACGGTTTCGCGGCGATTGCGGCACTTGTTCATGACGTTTGCATCACACTCGGTGTTGTAACGGCATGTACATATTTTGCGGGCAGTGCATTCGGTCAGGCGATCCTTATCGGCGACTTTAAGATCAATCTACAGATGATCGCGGCGTTTTTGACTATCATCGGTTATTCGCTTAACGATACGATCGTTGTCTTCGACAGGATCCGTGAGAACAAAGGCAAACAGCGTCAGCTTACGCCCGCAATAATATCCGACAGTATCAACCAGACGCTTTCGAGAACCATCTTGACATCCTTGACGACGTTCCTCGTTGTACTGATTATATACATCTGGGGCGGAGCGGGCCTGCGAGGATTCACGTTCGCGATGCTCATCGGTATTGTCGTCGGTACATATTCTTCAATAGCGATAGCGGCGCCGATCCTGCTCATAGGCCAAAAGAATCGATCGGCTCAATTGCATAAGTAACTGAGAGCAATTCAGCCTGTACTTTAGAAATGCGAAGAGATTTCAAAACAGGTATTATGATCGGCGCAGGGTTGGCAATAATTGCCTTCCTCGTGCTGTCGGTCTTGCCCGGCGAGTCGGTGGAATCGCGATTGCGTAATCGCGCAACAATAAAGAGCGAACCGGTTGTCGGTATACCGGCTGTTTCCCGGCCTGTCGATATTAAAACGCCTATCCAGCCCGAACCGAAACCGGCGAAGGATTCTCCTGCGGAAACAATGCGCCCGGCGATACCAGCAAGAAAGGTTCACCGCATTCATGTAGTTGCTCCGGGCCAAACGCTTTCATCTATTGCGATGGATTACTACGGCAATACCGACTGGAGCAAAATAGGCCTGGCAAATCCAGAGGCGACCACCGACTCGGGCAGGCTTAAAGTAGGAACGCGACTAATAATCCCCGACTAACCGCAAATCAGAAAAACAACCTTACAGGTATTTCCCGGCTTGGCTTTCAACGACCCATGTTACTTTGTGGAGAATGGGCCAGAGGGTATGTACGGGATATTTAATCTCATCAGGTTCGCTACGAAGAACTTTTTTGAGGATGCTCGCTTTTTCAGATCCCGAAACAAGTATCAACAAATGCTCCGCTCTGCAAAGCACGGGGTGAGTTAACGTTATCCTGCTGTATTCTCCGTCCATCATATAGACCGCACTGGCCAGATCCTCGGTGTCAAACAATGCGTATGAATTGGGAAACAGCGAACCGATGTGGCCGTCGGCGCCCATGCCGAGTACGATAAGATCAAAACAAGGCATCTGGCCGGGTTTTATTTTAAAGACACTGCGTATAACATCTTCGTATTCCTTGGCAGCTTCGGCGTAATCGATATTTTCGCCGGAGACCCTATGGACATTCTTAAAAGGTATAGACACCTTTTCAAGAAAGGTAGATGCGGCAAGGCCGTAGTTACTCGCATCGGCATCGGGCGGGACACATCGCTCGTCAACCCAGAAGATATGGATCTTATCCCACTGTATCGAACACGATTCGGATCTTTCGGCAAGTAACGTGAAAAATCTCCCCGGTGTGTGGCCGCCCGATATGGCTACGTTGAAACACCCCTTGGCCCCAATTGCTTTGTCCGCACTGGAGATGAACATCTCAAAGGCACAGATCGCAAGGTCTTCGGTAGTGTTGACACGCATGATATTTGGTTTGATATTTTTGACCGCTTCCATATTGTCACCTCAGCATGCATTATTACGAGAGAAGGGCACATGTGTCAAGAAAATTTTACAACCGAGACAAAATTTTTTTCGAAGACCGGCAATCCCTTATGAAATAAGAAGTTAAGCGTAATAAGGCAGTCATGCTAAGGGTTGGGTTCTCTCTTGTAGTCGAGAAAAGATTGTAATATTGTTGCGGCGGCAACTGCGTCAAGGCGTCTTTTCTTCTGTTTTCTGGTAAGCTCAGAGCCGGCAAACTTGCCCTCTGCATCGAAACTGCTCAGGCGTTCATCGTGGAATTGGACAGGAACATTGATATAAGCAGCGAGTTCTCTGGCAAACTTACGAACTATTTTCACTCGCCCGCCCTCGGTGCCATCCATGTTCAGCGGCAAACCGAATACAACCGCATCTATTTGCTGGGTTTTTATTACCTCCGCGATCCTTTCAGCCAAGGCCCCCTGCCTG
>DRGS01000177.1 GCA_011053245.1 Phycisphaerales bacterium | reverse complement strand
CCGAGCAACTCATCAACCATCAGACATCCCCTGACGCCATCCTCTTCGACGACAACAAGTGAAGCCTCGGTCGGATCTTTACTGCTCGGTTCGACATCCAAAAGATTGTAAAGCCTTGCCATAGGCAAGAGATCGCCATGGATAGCGGCTATTTCAACTTTGCCGCCTATAGTCTTTATCTGCTCTGCCGTCGGCCTGAAAGATTTGACTATCGAAATGATCGGAATGACATATCTATCGTCACCTATCCTGACAACCTGACCTTCAATAATAGCCATCGTTAGCGGCAATCTTATTGTAAAAACAGAACCTCTTCCTTCTTCGGAATCAATATCCACCTTGCCGCGAAGAGATTCGATATTCTTTCGGACAACATCCATTCCCACACCCCTGCCGGAAACCTCCGTTACTTTCTCAGCGGTGGAAAGACCGGCGTGGAAGATGAGTTTATAAATATCCTGGTCACTTATATCCTGCCCGGCCTGGACAATACCGTTGTCGATAGCCTTCTTGAGTATCTTTTCCTTATTAAGCCCCTTACCGTCATCTACGATCTCAATGACAATATTACCGGCTTGATGGAAAGCGCGAAGCTGGACGTGTCCCTTGGGATCCTTACCTGCCTTTACGCGATCTTCTTCAGATTCGATACCGTGGTCGATCGAGTTTCGTATCATATGAACAAGCGGATCCGATATCTGGTCCACAACAATACGGTCCAGTTCGGTTTCTTCACCTTCGGTAGAAAAGATGACTTTCTTACCGGACTTCTGACAGAGATCCCTTACCAGACGTGCCATCTTCTGGAAGACACCCTGGATCGGAACCATACGCATCATCATTGACAGTTCCTGAAGTTCGCGGACGATCTTGCCTTGATGACCGATATTACGGCAAAGGTCATGGTCCGCTTTCAGAGTTGCCTCTGCATCCTGAGAGACCATCGACTGGGCGATTACCAATTCGCCAACCATATTCACAAGGCTGTCAAGACGTGAAGTACTGACTTTTATCTTTTCTTCGGTTACCGCTTGCTTTGGTTTGGCACCACCAGCTTGTTTGGCCGCAACCGGTACTGGATCAGGAGCATTTGCAGGAGTCACAGGACTTGGAGTCGCCTCTTGCTGTGATACAGGTGACTCGGCAACGGAAACTTCCGCGACCGCCGGTTTTTCCACATCGCAAACATCTTCTGTATCGGGTGAAACGTCTTCCGTATCAGCCGCAACATCTTCCCTAACAGATGCACTCTCTTCGACGGTTGTCTCGGAAGCAGTTGTTTCGTCTTGTGCCGCAGGCGTTTCGCTAACCTCGGACGACGGTTCATCAGCAACCGCTGTACCTTCGGCACAGGCCTTGAGCTTTTCGAGAAGCGACGGCAAGGCCGGAGTTGGCGGTACGATCTTTGAACTTTCAATCGCCGCCTTAAGTTCCGCTATCATGGCCTTGAGGAGATCAAGTGATTCAAAAATAACATCCATGCTCGCCCCTACAAGCTTCAACTCGCCCTTTCGGCTAAGGTCGAGAAGATTCTCAGAGACATGTGCCAGTGAACCCAGATCGGCAAGATTCAGGAACCCTGCCATGCCCTTTATAGTATGGAAAGCTCTGAAGATAAGGTTTATGGCCTCGGAATCCTCGGGATTACTTTCAATTTCAAGAAGGCCCGCTTCGGCAGCCTCTATATGTTCGGCGGCTTCTGTAATAAAGTCCGCTATAAGTTCAATGTCATCGTCATCGATCAAAAACTCCCCGCTCGTTTCTTCCACATCGGCAGGATCTTCAGATTCGGTCTCTGTTACCGTCGCGGAAGAACTTTCCGCATCGGAAGCTGTCGGAAATTCGATAGAGATGTCTGACAGTTCGGTACCTTTTTCGATCTGATCGGTAAGGCTCTGAAGTGCGACAACCGTATCGGACACAGCCTTCAATGACACATCGGCGTCATCGGACTGCTGAGAGAGTAATGATTTAACCAGATCCGAAGCGGTAGAGGTTGCGCTTGCTGTTTCGCTCTTGAGACTGTCTGATAGATCTGAAATTTCCTCAATACAGGAAGCTATGTCGTCGAGAACAGACTCCAGGCCCTCGATATCGGACAAGTCTTCGACGTTTGCCATGGTTATCGACGATGCGGCATGCTGAATAAGATCTTTTAGTTTTCCTGAATCACTCATTTTTCACCATAAATAGCCCATCCGGTCATATCCGTATAAGGAATAACCGGCACACCTTAAGAATACAGTTATTTATTTCTTCGGTAGAATTAGGGGCCATGTTAAGGTGCAAGTGGTGAAAACTTGAGAAAAACTTTATGCCGATATGATGTGATCCGCCTTTGAATAACGTCCTATAACAATAGGTGGCAGAAACAAAGAGATCAAACACTCTAACTTCAATGATCAGATTCGTAAAGAGATCTTAATAATCGCAAGCCAAATGGTGTCAGGAAGTAATAGTACGCCAACCCTGATTGAGATCTTCGAGCAGCCTTATCACATCCTGACACTTTTCAGGATTGCACTTTATGTTGGCCTCGGAGAGATGCCTTACCATGAAGTTATAAAGTGACCTGAGGTTCAGGGCTACCTCACCGCCGGCTTCTATATCAAGAACCATGTTCAGTTCGTTGATTATGTCCTGGGCACGGCTGATACTTTTACCCTTGGCCTCGTAATTGTTGGAATGCATTTCAGCGATGGCTTGCTTTAAAAACTTTATCGCTCCGTCATAGAGCATAACAATGAGTTTACCACTGTCCTGAGTGCCTATGGCGGTCTCTTTATAAGCATTGATTCCGTTCATTTTACTGCTCCAAACACAAGATATTACCTTGTTTGTCAGTTCCGACAGGATTACTTTGACGAGAGGATGATGGCCACGGGGTTGAACCCGCAGCCATCTCCTTAACTAATAAGTAAGCTAAACTTACCTGAGCAAAGTCAATGCCATCTGTGGCATCGAATTAGCCTGACCCAGCATCGAGACACCGGCTTGTGCCAGTACCTGGTTCCTGGTCATTGCTGCCATTTCCTGAGCAACATCGACATCAGAAACACGCGATTCCGCAGCCTTGAGGTTTTCGGCACTGATGTTAAGCACTGTAGCAGTACTACCGATACGGTTCATCATGTAACCGAAGCTCGCACGAGCACTGTCCTTGGCCTTGATAGCCGTGTTCACCAAACCGAGAGCCGTCGCCGCGTCGGTCGTGCTGGCGACATTCGCTGAAGCGCTGTCAATACCAAGCGTAGTGGCAGTTACATCAACCGAGTTTACTGTGATGCTTGAATCATTACCATCCGAATCGATACCAAAGTGGACCGTTTGGGTACCGGTGGCGCTATCAAGCATTGTAATAGTGTTGAACTCGGTCTTCTCGGCGATACGGGTGATTTCCGCAGCCATCTGTTTGAACTCATTGTTCATGATGTTGCGCTGCTGACTGGAATATGAACCGGTGGCTGCCTGTTCCGCCAACTCTTTCATGCGAATGAGGGCATCGTCGATCGTAGCCATCGCACCTTCCATTGTCTGCAGCATGCTGATTCCGTCCTGAGCATTACGGGCACCCTGCTGAATAACAGCAATATCGGCACGCATCAACTCACGAACAGCCAGACCAGCAGCATCATCCTTGGCACTGTTGATACGTAAACCGGAAGACAGTCTCTCAACTGATGCAGAGAGAGCTTCATAGCTTCGTCCCAAATGCCGTGCGGCGGTATCCGCCATTAGATTGTTCTTGATTGCTAACATAATTTAAAACTCCTTAAAAACACAAAAAACAAGAAATTGCCCCTGTCAGGACCTTCAATTCACAATAACGTTATGGCATACGACCGTTTCAACATATGAAACAATCGCCACCATGCACAATTATCGACACAAGGCGAAGATACTTTAGAGTGGAATTGAAGGGGCAATCTCGCTACCAGCTTAAGGACCGATAGTTTTGCAAGTGGGGATATTGGTAACTATGAAGAATGCTGTGAAAAAAAACTTCAAAATAAAAAAGTTTTATGACTTCACTGTGAAAATGTTTGACAATCTTAGCAAATGGCGGTTACCGGTGAATAAAACGGTTATTATGGGGCTTGCCGATAAAAAAACCCTTGCCAGTTTTCGACAAGGATTTATTATCAGCTATTGTGAAAAAACTATTTTGCGACGGCCTTCCAACCCTCGTTCAGTTCTTCGAGGATCGTGATCACTTCATGGACCATCTGCGAATCACACTTTATGCTCGCCTGAGTCAGATGTCGTCCCATAAAATTGTACAGCTTACGAAGATTCTGCGCGATCTCCCCGCCGGCTTCTATATCAAGAACTGTGTTCAGTTCAAAGATAATGTCACGGGCCTTTGATATATTGGCGCCTTTACCTTCAAAGTCATTATTTTCAATGGCTATTACGGCAAGTTTCAAGAATTTTATGGCCCCTTCATATAAGATAACGACGAGACGACCCTTGTCCTGAGTTGTTACCGCTGTTTCCTGATAAAAATCTATGCTATTCATAATAAAACTCCAATATTTGCTTATGACTGTTCCTGAAACAAAAAAGTTACATCAGTCTCTTTCTTCTTGCCGGAGGTGGCTGCCCGATACCGAACAGCCACCTCTTTGCTATGGTAAGAAGCTTATTAAAGCCTGATTATTATCCTCTAAGGAGACTCAATGCCATCTGAGGCATACTGTTCGCCTGACCCAACATAGAAACACCCGCCTGTGCCAGAACCTGGTTACGAGTCATCGTTGCCATTTCCATCGCAACATCCACATCCGATATACGAGATTCCGCTGCCATCAGGTTCTCAGCCTGAATATCAAGAACTGATGCAGTGTACTCGATACGGTTCATCTTATAACCGAAGCTCGCTCGGGCACTATCCTTTATATTGATAGCTGACGTAACAACCGCAAGTGCCGCCTGTGCCTGGGTACCATCCACACCTCCGATACCGTTGGCCAGCAGACCGGCACTATTGAACAATACGGCAGCCCGTACATCGACAGAGCTCAGCGTAAGTGAAGAAGCCTCGCCAAAGTGAATGGTATTGGTTCCGGTAGCGCTATCTAACATCTTAACACTGTTAAACTCCGTAGTATTACCAATACGAGTTATTTCGCTCATCATCTCAAGGAACTCGGCATTCATAATACTACGCTGTTGAGTGGAATAAGAACCCGTTGACGCTTGTTCAGCCAGTTCCTTCATTCGGATCAAAGCGTCATCGACCGCTGCAAGAGCACCTTCAAATGTCTGAAGCATACTGATCGCATCCTGAGCATTTCTCGATCCTTGCTTGATAACAGCGATATCGGCTCTCATCAACTCCCGAACCGCCAAACCGGCTGCATCGTCTTTTGCGCTGTTAATACGCAAACCAGATGACAGCCTTTCAACTGATGTTGCCAGGGCATCGTATGCCGCACCCAGATGCCGTGCCGCGTTGCCTGCCATAATGTTGTTTTTAATAGCTAACATTTTCTAAATCTCCTTACCAAAGAGTACCACAAAAAATTTATTTCTGTTTATTCGATTAATTCGTTCTACTAAGCCCGATAAAATCATCAAAATCACCTGACTACACAAAACATTATCGGACAAAAAATTCCTTACTTAAGCCTTTTTTCGCAATTTATCAAAAGGGCTGATAATATCCATCATTGCTGTCGTTTCCGAAGTATATTATCGGAACTAAACACTCCAACTTTAGACACTTGTCACAACAATATCTAACGATCGAACAGACATAGCAAAGAAAGGGCGTTATTGTGATAAAAACGTGGATTTAGTGCTGTTTTGGTCCGAAAAAAACTTGAAAATAATCTCACGGACACAGATTTTATCGGGCGAAATAGCCGATCTTGAAAGGGGATGGGAGAGGAAAATAATGCAAAAAAAAAGCTGCCCCGGTTAAGGAGCAGCTTCCTGCAATTTCTTGTGTTAGGAGTTTACTTTATAAGGGGTCTACCTCAGAAGCGTAAGTGCCATCTGCGGCATAGTATTAGCCTGGCCCAACATAGCAACACTCGCCTGTGCCAGAACCTGGTTTCGAGTCATTGTAGCCATCTCCTCGGCAACATCAACATCGGAAATTCGAGATTCCGCTGTCTTAAGGTTCTCAGCACTGATATTAAGCACCGCTGCAGTACTTGAGATACGGTTCATCATATAACCAAAGCTCGCACGGGCACTATCCTTGGTCTTGATAGCAGTATTTACCAGTACCAGAGCCGCCTGAGCATTGGTCGTATTAGTAAGGTTTGCCTGAGCGCTGTCAACGCCGAGCGTACTGGCGGTCACATCCACAGATTTTACCGTCAAACTCGAAGCTTCCCCCGCAGAATCGATACCGAAGTGAATGTTGTTGGTACCGGTCGCACTATTAAGCATAGTAATAGTGTTAAACTCGGTCTTGTTCGCGACACGCGTAATTTCCTCTGCCATCTGAACAAATTCGTTGTTCATAATGTTACGCTGCTGATCGGAATACGATCCCGTAGCCGCCTGTTCCGACAGTTCCTTCATACGAACAAGGGCGTCATCGATCGTCGCCATCGCACCTTCCATAGTCTGCAGCATACTGATACCATCCTGAGCGTTACGGGCACCCTGCTTAATAACAGCAATATCGGCACGCATTAACTCGCGAACAGCCAAACCAGCCGCATCATCCTTGGCACTGTTAATACGCAAACCAGATGACAGCCTCTCAATAGATGTCGACAAAGCCTCATAGTTCAGGCCCATATGTCGAGCAGCACGTTCCGCCATTAAGTTATTTTTGATTGCTAACATGTTCTTGTCTCCTTACAAAGAAACGCCAACTCAGTTGACAAATGTTCCTTTATGTTAATAAAACCTCAAAGCGACCAGAAAATAGTCGCTATCTACACTCGATAATTCATCTTGCCAGAGTAATGCGTCTGTCTTGCTCAATGCCACCGATCTCGACTGACATTAATTCGCGAACTGTCGAACCGGCCCTATCGCCCCTGGCACTTTTAACACGCAAACCGGAAGACAGCTTCTCAATAGTTGCCGACAAAGAAGCATAATTCAGGCCCATCTGTCGAGTAGCGCTTTCCGCCATTAAACTATTTTTGATCGCTAACATATTCTTGTCTTCCTTATTTCAATAAAACCACAAAACGACCGGATAAAATCAACGCCGGTTATATTCTTATTAGTCTTTTTACCGGAGCAAAAAACGCCCCGATCAACACATTTTCAACAAGATAACAAACTTGCTTATAATAAAGTCAAATTCATTTGCTGAACACTCGTATTATCGGAACGGGACCTAAACACTTAAGACGTATTATCGGAACAAAAACACCTTTGCCGCTTTCCAGACTCCTTTATCCCTCTAATGGCCCGTAGGTCCCATAAAACAGGTAAATTTTCCCAATATCGGAATAACTTATCGGACACTCCCCCACGAAACGCAAAACACCATTTTAGCGGACCGAAAAATTTTTTTGAAAAAATTCAAAATTATCCCGATTTGCCCCCCTGTTCTAACGTCCCACCGTCCTAAAATACCCCCCAAACCAGTTCCGGATCGGCAAATGAACCCACTTTGACCTCCAGATCCGGCTGCGACGCAAAATGTCGCCATATCACCGAATATCGACGAAATAGCAGAAAAAACGCTAAGCAAGCCATCCTCTTGAGCCGACTATCTATATAGAGCTTATATTAACATTTAGATGGAGATAAAAATGCCAGATCTTAATAAACTTTGCAAAGCATGTGCCCATTACGACGCAAAACTCCAGGAATGCCACCGATACGCACCAAAACCAGCCGTCATGGAGGACCAGAAGAAGTTCCGCTGGCCCGTTACACCCCCTATCGGATGGTGCGGAGAGTTCCAGGCCAAAGAAGCATAGACCAACGCAAACACCATAATTCCAATAAATATCATATATTCTTGTTGAATGCCCTGCTTGACAGCAATACAATCGCACGGATGAGACACTTTCTCACGATAACGCTGACAGCCTGCCTCATCGCAGCTAATGTCGGATGCACAGCCGTTTCTATCACCGGCAGAAAACAGCTTAACATTGTCCCCGATTCCATGATGAACGCGATGAGTTTCCAGAGTTACCGCCAGTTCCTCTCCGAAAACAAGCTTAGCGCCAATGCCTCGCAAACCCAAATGGTCAAAACCGTAGGCAATCGCATAAAACAAGCCGTCCAGCAATATGATGCCAAATACGGCCTCGAAGCCGACCTATCACGATACCAATGGGAATTCAATCTCGTCGAGGGCGCCCAAGTCAACGCATGGGCAATGCCCGGCGGAAAAGTCGTCGTTTACACCGGCCTAATGCCAATAGCCAGAGATCAGGCCGGCCTGGCAACCGTGATCGGCCACGAGATCGCACACGCCATCGCCAAGCACGGATCAGAAAGAATGACCCAGGGACTGCTATTCGAAATGGGCGGCATGGCACTATCCAAAGCCGTCGAAACCAGACCGGCAAAAACGCAGCAGCTATTCATGAAATCGTACAACATCGGCACAACATACGGCGTCATGCTCCCTTATAGTAGAACACATGAGAAAGAAGCCGACCATTTGGGACTGATCTTCATGGCCATGGCCGGCTACGACCCGCACACCGCAATAGACTTCTGGCACCGAATGGCCGCTTTGAAGGACGCCGCCAACCGACCGCCCGAACTGCTAAGCACACACCCTGCCAGCGGCACAAGAATAGAAAACATAGAAAATCTAATCCCTCAAGCAATGCAATACTATAAACCACGCTAAATTGGGTTTGAATTGGGTTTGTTTGGGTTTGTTCCCTTTCGTCAAGACTTCGGAGAGTCTTCGATTTTGGGGGTTTTGAAATTGGCTTTGATTGGGTTTGTTTGGGTTTGCTCCGTTTTTTGGTTTTGTCTTGGAAGTGTTGTAAGCTACTGTATTATAAGAGGTTGCGGTCAATTTTACGCTGTTGAAATTGGCTTTGTTCCTCAAAAAAAGGTTTTGCAAAAACGCGGGTTCTCCTGAAAAAAAGGAGGTTTTTGTGGCTCTTTTGCTCCCCTGCGGCGTTGCCAGCCAGTCGTCCATCGCTCGACGTACCACTTGTACTACTTCGCTTGAACGCAGGCTGGCGCCTTGCAGGAAACCAAAACTCCTCACAAAAAGAAGATTGGGGGTAGTGAAAAAATTGGCTTTGTTTGGCTTTGTTCCGTTTTGGGTTTTTGGTTGTAAATCGTTGTAAACCTCCATACCGCAAGGGTTTGCGGTGAATTTTTGGTTGCTTAAATTGGCTTTGTTTTTCATGTTTTTGTTTTTCAATTTAACTACTTTGCCACAGAGGAAAAAGAGGAACACTGAGGGCCACAGAGAACTACTAAAAAGGGGATTGGAAGTAGTGAAAAAATTGGCTTCGTTTGGGTTCGTTCCGTTTTTGGGTTTTGGTTGTGAAGCGTTGTAAACCACTGTACCACAAGAGGTTGCAGTTAAATTTACGTCTTTGAAATTGGGTTCGTTCCTCAAAAAAAGGTTTTGCGAAAGTGCGGGTTTATCTGGAAGAAGTGAGGGCTTTGTGTCGAATTCAAATGCTCTCGTTTTTGTCATTTTTTCACGTTTTTAACTACTTGAACCACTAATTAACACCGTTCGACTAAGCTCACGGCAGGCGAAGTATACGAATTTTTTTGTCTTACACATAACTACAATCTAGCCTGATTATTATGTGGACATTATACAAAGTTAGGTGTTATTTGTCAACTGAATAATATATTATTTTTTAAGTTTTTCTCTTGCGTTTTTGTATCGAAATGTTATACTGGTCGGTAATGGTGGGGGACAGGCGACTTCTAGAGAAAGGGAGTATATGGTAAATGACATCAAAGTTAGTGCAACGGTCTTGATTGCTATTTTCATATTTTTTTGCGTATCCGCAATCGCTCAGGCGAGGACAGAGGCGATTGCAACGTGGGTAAGCGGTTCAGATAGCTTTTACAATACCGGGGTCTATGGTGTTAAAGGTGTTACTGATCCCAATAATATCCCAGGAGGAAGACATGGTGGTGTTTCTTGGACTGATGACACTGGCAACTATTGGCTTTTTGGAGGATATGGTTATGATAGCACAGGCAATATTAGCAAGCTAAACGACCTATGGAAATATGACGGTACAAACTGGACATGGATAAGCGGATCGGATTTAACAGATCAAGCAGGTGTATACGGAACCAAAGGTGTGGCCGATCCTGCAAATGTGCCAGGGGCAAGGGAAAGAAGTATCTCCTGGACTGACAATGATGGAAATCTCTGGCTGTTTGGAGGCAAAGGGCGTGTTGGTAGTTTGACTGGCAACCTCAATGATCTGTGGAAATTTGACGGGACCAATTGGACATGGGTAAGTGGGTCAGATTTCCGAAACAGCATCGGCGTTTATGGTACCAAAGGTGTGGCTGATTTAAACAATATGCCGGGAGCAAGATATGACAGTGTCTCCTGGATAGACAGTGAAAGCAACTTATGGCTGTTTGGAGGATATGGTTTCGGTAACATATTCAGTGAAGGCATGCTCAATGACCTTTGGAAATACGATGGGACCAATTGGACATGGGTAAGCGGGTCCGACACAACAGGCCAACCTGGAGTTTATGGCACGAAGGGTATTGCGGACCCAAACAATGTCCCTTGTGCAAGGTATTTCAGTGTCTCATGGACTGACAGTGGCGGTAACGGTTGGCTATTTGGTGGACAGAGTTATGACAACTTTGGTAATTATGGCAGGTTCAACGATCTTTGGAAATTTGACGGAACTAACTGGATGTGGGTAAGCGGCTCAGATACAGTAAACAATAATGGTGTTTATGGTACCAAAGGTGTTGCAGATGTGTCCAATGTGCCCGGAGGTAGAGAGTCATGTATTTCCTGGACTGATAATGCTGGCGATCTCTGGCTACTTGGTGGACAGGGTTATGATATCAGCAGTATCCCCGGAAGCAGTACTTCTTATGGGTATCTTAATGATCTTTGGAAGTATGATGGAGTTAATTGGACGTGGGTAAGCGGGTCTGATACAAAGAATCAAGCTGGTGTCTATGGTTACAAAGGGATCGCTGATCCAAGCAATACGCCAGGGGCACGGCTGCTGGGTGTTTCCTGGACCGATGGTACGGGAAACCTAATGCTGTTTGGGGGTATCGGTCGGGATAGAATAGGCATGGTGGGGGAACGTAATGATTTTTGGAAATTCGACGGTGCAAACTGGACATGGATGGACGGGTCTGATAGAGAATACAATATTGGAATCTATGGCACAAAGGGTGTGGCCGACTCTGCCAATATTCCGGGGGCAAGACAGTATAGTACCTCCTGGAAAGATAGCACAGGCGACCTGTGGCTTTTTGGCGGAGGCGGTTATGATAGTGTGGGCGACGAAGGTAAGCTAAATGATCTTTGGAAATTTGACGGGACCAATTGGACATGGGTAAGTGGGTCAGATATAACAGATCAACTTGGAGTTTATGGTACCAAAGGCGTTGCGGATGCGGCCAACACCCCAAGTGCAAGATATTTCGCTTTTAGCTGGTCAGACATCAATGGATTTCTATGGCTCTTTGGAGGAGACGGATATGACTGCGATGGTAATCGGGGCAACCTCAATGATCTGTGGAAATTTGATGGGACCAATTGGACGTGGGTCATGGGATCAGATATTAGAAATCAACCGGGGGTTTATGGAACCAAAGGGGTCGCTGATCCAAACAATATTCCGGATGGAAGGTCAAATGGTGTTTCCTGGGTCGATAATGAGGGCAACTTCTGGTTGTTTGGCGGTTCTGGCTATTCCGGCTATCTCAACGATCTATGGAAATTTGACGGTACAAACTGGACATGGATAAGCGGATCGAGTACGGGAAACAGCGTTGGAATCTACGGTACGAAAGGCGTAGCTGACGCAGCCAACATTCCGGGGGGACGGTATGGTAGTGTCTCTTGGACAGACGGCGACGATAACCTCTGGCTTTTCGGCGGTTACGGTTATGACAGCATAGGTGACAGGGGCTGGCTCAACGACCTTTGGAAATATAACATTTCCAGTGACACCTGGACGTGGGTAAGCGGATCGGATACAGAAGATCAACCTGGCATTTACGGCATCAAAGGCATTGCTGACGTGGTTAATACACCAGGGGCAAGGGGTGGTAGTGTCTCTTGGATGGATAGTGAAGGCAATCTTTGGCTGTTCGGAGGGAGAGGTTATGATAGTGCAGGCGTCAATAGCTATCTCAACGATTTGTGGAAATACGACATTTCCACTGATGTCTGGGCATGGATACGCGGGTCGGATACCATAAATAACAGCGGCGTTTACTCTGGAAGCTCTGCTGTGCCGGGGGCAAGAGTATCTATCATTTCCTGGAATGACAGTGATGGCAACGCCTGGATTTTTGGAGGGTATTGTCATGACAGCGATGGCGTTCAAGGTATACTTAATGATCTTTGGAAAATAGAGACCGATGAAGTTTATGGGATTTTTTATGTCGATGATGATGCTTCTGGTGTTGGTGATGGATCGAATTGGGCAGATGCATTCAATGATCTTGACGGAGCGTTAACAGTGGCACTGCGGGATGATACTATAATTGTCGGTCAGGGGGTATATCTACCTGATCCTGATGGTCTTGCCGATCCAAGGGAGGCGGCATTTGCGCTTGTCAACGGCGTGACTGTAAAGGGTGGTTATGCAGGCTGGGGCGCATCCGATCCAAATGAGTGGGACATTGAGCTTTATGAAACTATTCTGTCTGGTGACCTTAACGGCGATGACGATTCAATCATGCTCTTCGAAGAAGGTGACGACCAGTTTACGATAATGTATATTGATCCCAACCGCATAGAGAATTGCTACCATGTGTTTTACCATCATGATGGTTTGGGGCTTGCCCCTAACGCTGTTCTTGACGGCTTTACGATCACCGGCGGTAATGCTATTGGAGCATTTTTCTCTCAGTACAGCTATGGCGGTGGGATGTGTAACGAGAGCGGCAGTCCGACAGTAACGAACTGTATTTTCCGCAGTAACTTAGCTCGTGATGGAGCAGGGATATATAATGACAACAGCAGCCCGACATTAATAAACTGTCTCTTCAGTGACAATCTGGGTCTTGGCGTTGCAGGCGTGGGAGGCTCTGGTGGTGGGATATGTAACTACAACAACAGCAACCCAACAGTGAGCGGCAGTATCTTCAGCGATAATTCGGCTGACCGCGGTGGTGGGATATGTAATGATAACAGCAGCCCGGCAGTTACAAATTGTATCTTTAGCGGTAATTCGGCATTGCATGTAGGGGGCGGGATGTGTAACTACGATAGCAATCCGATAGTGACTAATTGCACATTCATCGATAATTGGGTTGACGAATGGACTTTTGATGGGCAAGGTGGCGGCGGGATGTATAATAGCGGCGGCAATCCAGTAGTAACTAATTGCATTCTCTGGGGGAATACGGCATTGTCAGGTGGCAATGAAATAGCTTTAGAAGACTCTTCGACAATTGATGTGGATCACTGTGATGTTCAGGGCGGTGCGGCTGGTATATATGACGATGGTTCGGGGAACATTATCAATTGGGGCACGCACAATATTGATGTTGATCCTGAGTTTATCGATCCTAACGGGGTTGATGGGGTTATTGGGACGGGGGATGATAATTTGCGGCTTTCGTCGGGTTCTTTGTGTATTGATGCGGGGGATAATGGGGTTGTGGCGGAGGCTGCTGATCTTGACGGATTAGGGCGGATCGTTGACGGGGATTGCAGCGGTACGGCGGTAGTTGATATGGGGGCTTATGAGTTTGACTGGTTATATTTGGGTGACTTTGCGGGTGGGTGCGATGTTGTGTTGAGCGATTTTGGAGTGTTGGCGGAGAGCTGGGGGGCGGATGTTCCTGCGATAGATGTTTGGCCTTATCCTGATGGTGACGGGGTGATCGATCTTGGGGAACTTGCGGTGCTTGCTGAACACTATCTTGAGGGGGCTTTATAGTTTTTGCATATGCGTGCCTTTGGCCCTTACCGGCGCATTCGGGAATACGGGGTTAAATGAATCGGGGTATTGGCCCCTGCCTAACGCATGCAGGGACAAGCTTTGGTTTTTTATATTATATGGTGTGTGGGTGCGTGAGTAGTGAGTAGGGG
>DRGS01000176.1 GCA_011053245.1 Phycisphaerales bacterium | reverse complement strand
GCAAAGCAGTTTACCAGCGGCAGGATCAAAGCCGAGCGCAAAGCAGGCGGCGACCCGGTAACAGAAGCGGACATCGCACTGGATAAGGTACTCCGCGAAACATTGGTCCAGGCAGGTGACGGATGGCTGTCGGAGGAAACGTTAGACGATCCGGTGAGGTTGCAAAAGCAGCGTGTCTGGATAGTCGACCCGCTGGACGGAACAAGGGAATTCGTAGAAGGGATCGACGAGTGGTGCATCTCCGTGGCTCTTGCTGTCGATGGTCAGGTCGTTGCCGGTGGGATATGTAATCCGGCAACCGATGAGATATTTCTCGGATCGCGCCAAACACCGACAACTCTCAACGGCAAAAAAGTTTCGGTCAGTCAACGCGCCGATTTGCAGGGGGCAACGGTTCTGGCAAGCAGGAGCGAAGTCAAACGCGGCGAATGGGACCGTTTCATGGACGGCCCGCTTTCGGTAATTCCAAAGGGTTCGGTTGCCTATAAGCTGGCACGGGTCGCGGCGGGACTGGAGGATGCGACGTTTACGTTAGTGCCGAAGAATGAATGGGACATCGCAGCCGGCATCGCTCTCGTAGAAGCAACTGGTGGAAAGGTCGTAGACAAACAGGGCAGACCCTTTACGTTCAACAACCGCAAGACGCTTGTCACCGGAATGATCGCCTGCGGGCCTAACATGTTCGACAACCTGACGACACTCTTAGAAATAAACGCTCAGAAAACCACCTAAGTCCGTTTAGTCAAGACTGGCAAGACCGTGCTTGATGGCAAACTTTGTAAGTTCGGCAATACTTTTGATATCAAGCTTGATCATTACGTTACGACGAGCAGCGTCTACGGTCTTGGAACTCTTGCCGATGATCTCGGAGATCTGGATAACGGACTTGCCATTTGCGGTCATCCTGATCACGTTTCGATCCCGGTCAGTAAGCCTCTTTGTCCGTTTTGAGCCATAGATCACCTGGTCGGCATAATTGCGAGCAAGTACAGCCGTTATCTTAGGACCGTAGCATCGCTCACCACCATGTATTTTTCGGATCGCTGCGGAAAGTTCTTCATAGGAACATTCCTTCACCATTATCCCGAGGGCACCGGCTGTCATACACTCGTCAACAACGCCTCTGGCAGCCTCAGTAAGAAGGCAGAGCATCTTTGTGTTCGCGTTCTCCTTGGCGATACCATAACAGATCTCCACCTGCTTGGGCGAACATGTGTTCACATCAATCAAAACTACGTCCGCAGAAGATTTTTTGATGGCGTCAACGGTACCCTTACCGCCATCGGAACCTCCGACATATTGCAGATCATCACTGCTGGCCAGGAGGGCTTCTATACCCTCACGAACGAACTGACTACTATCCACGCTAAAAACCGATACCTTACTATTATTCGTCATATCACAATATCCTTCACTAAAATCCGACCTCTAAAATATTTTACAGTCCATTGGCCATAGTATCAACGCAAAGCCAATAAAAAACAATAGGCTAATTACTGATTATTCAAAATTTTTTTCCTAATAACGGATAGGAAATGGATTGCCATTGCGTCAAAAAACCCGAAAAACAACAATTAAAGCCTTACGGGAACATAAACACAAGGTTCTGCCCCCCTCAAACACGCGATTTTCAGAAATTAACGCTGGTCAATCCTTCCCGAACAGCAAATTTTGTCAGTTCGGCAATGCTGGATATATCAAGCTTGCTCATAATAATTCGCCGCTTGGCATCGATTGTCTTACCGCTGCGGTTAAACAATCGGGCCGCCTCTTTGCTTGTTTTACCTTCGGCAAAGATCTGGACGAGCTGTCGTTCCTTGCCGGTGAGGGTATCCAGACCCACACGCTCCTGATCGCCGCCGCCCTGAGCGTAATCATCTACAAGAATATTGGCGGCTTTCGAACAGAAATACATCTGGTCCGACATAACTGTTCTTATCGCTTTTATCAATTCGTCCTTAAGATGCTCTTTGAGAATATAGCCGCAGGCCCCTGCTCGCAACATATCGGCAATAAAACGATGCTTCAGATGCGCAGTAAGCACAAGCACCTTTATACCACTGTTCGCCTCGACTATCTGGCGTGTTGCCTCTACGCCATTAAGCTCCGGCATCACAACATCCATGAGTATCAGGTCCGGTTTGAGTTCTTTGGCAAGTTTGATCGCTTCCAGACCATCTCCAGCCTGACCGACCACCCGCATGTCCTTCTGCTGATCGATCAACAATTCAAGACCTTCTCTCAATATTCCATGATCGTCAACAATTAATATCTTCACTGACATCGGTCTCTTCCTTTAATAAACTCTATTTTACCGTTTTGTCTACCAAAAGTCCCCAAAGCTGAAAAGTACACTTGATGAACCAATATTCTACCAAAACAGTCTTACTAAGTCAACCGCTTTTAATTTTCAATTGCCACATTTAATCGGACAACCGCGATATCTCCGCCGTGTCTGGCATTATAACAGAAAGTGACGCAGGATAAAAGTAGTATATTGCAATACTTTGTATATACGCTAAAATACCTATATAATTAGAAAGACAATGCTGCCAACTTAAAATTCAGAAGAAAAAACAATGACGGATAATCCAAAACACTTGTCGATGACCCTTATCGCTGTCTTCATCATAATAATAGCTGCCGGGTGCGCAAAAGAGGGGCCGCCGCGATCCGATAAAGAACTCATCATTTTCCACGCCGGAAGCTTGTCCGTTCCTTTCCGGGATATCTCAGCGGCATTCAATGAACTGCGTCCCGATGTTACTATCAAGGCAGAAGCCGCCGGAAGCAGAGCCTGCGCACGAAAAATTTCCGACCTGAAGCGGCAATGCGACGTCATGGCCTCAGCCGATTATAAAGTCATCGCCAATCTGCTCATGCCGGAATACGCCGACTTCAATATCCAATTCGCTGCCAATGAAATGGCAATAGCCTATACAAAAAAGTCACGTTTTGCCGAACAGATCACTGCCGAAAACTGGCACGAAATACTACTCAAAGAAAATGTTGCGATTGGTAGAGCCGACCCCGACCTTGACCCGTGTGGATACCGCACTGTCATGGCATTGCAGTTAGCACAAAAACATTACAACATCCCCGGCCTGGCCGATAAGTTACTGAACAAAGAATGGGTCATACGCCCGAAAGAAACTGACCTGCTCGTTCTTCTCGAAGCAGGCGAAATAGATTATGTCTTTATATACCGCTCCGTCGCAAGTCAACACGGTTTGGAAATTCTCTTTCTGCCTGATCAGATCAACCTCAAGTCATCCGACATGAAAGAGTTCTACAACACTGCCAAGGTCGAAGTATCAGGAAAGGAACCCGGCGAAACTATCATCCGCACCGGCGAACCGATGATCTACGCGGTAACCATCTGCAAAGACGCCCCCAACCCGAAGGTCGCCGCTGACTATGTAGCGTTTTTGCTCTCACCGAAAGGCCAGGCGATCATAGAACGCAACGGCCAGGAATTCATACAACCGCCAAAAGCATTCGGATACGACTATCTTCCCGAAAAGATCAAACCCTTGTGCAAACCAGTCGATTAGAGGGATTTTATGTTGAGCAGCGACAAACAAAATAAATTCAATATCTTCGAAGCCGTCATAATGCTTCTCGGTTCATGTGTGGTTCTGTTCATTGTTGCGCCGCTGCTGAGCATGGTACTTGCAACGCCGGCATCGGATCTTACCGAAACGGCAAAGGACCATGAAGTCATCCAGTCGATCAAACTTACGCTGACAGCGGCATTTTTCGCAACGGCGTTTTCGGCGATCGCTGGTATTCCGCTTGCGTACATTCTTGCCAGGAAACGCTTTCGAGCAAGATCGATCGTCATGGCGATAATCGACCTTCCCATAATCATACCGCACTCTGCCGCTGGTATCGCCCTCTTTGCCGTAATAGGCAGAAACTCCATGATCGGACGCATCTTCGGAAAAGGCCTGGTCGGCACATCCGCCGGGATATCCATAGCCATGGCTTTCGTTTCAATGCCTTTCCTCATCAATGCCGCACGGCAGGCTTTTCATGCTGTCGATCCGAAACTCGAAAAGGCCGCCAGAACATTGGGAGCTTCGCCCGCGCGGGCGTTCTTCACCGTCTCTCTACCGCTTGCATGGCGGGGGATAGCGTCCGGTATGGTACTGATGTGGGCGAGGGGTATAAGCGAATTCGGCGCCGTAGTCATCATCGCTTACCATCCGATGACAACGCCGGTAATGGTCTTTCAGCGATTCAACGATTTCGGTCTGGCTTACGCTCGTTCGGTAGCTGTACTGCTGATCCTGATCTGCGTGACGATCTTCGTTGTCCTGCGCCTGCTATCCGCTAAATTTAACGCCGGAGAAAAAAACAATGCTTAAGCTTCGCAGCATCTGCAAAAAACTCGGCGCAATGAACATGCAGCATCTGGACCTTACCGCCGAGAAGGGACAATACCTTGTTCTGCTCGGACCTTCCGGCGTCGGCAAAACCGTTTTGCTTGAGATCATCGCCGGCCTTATGAAACCAGATAGCGGCAAAATAACTTTTGACGATACGGACATCACTTTCGCGCCGCCAGAAGCGAGGGGCTTTGCGATTGTATATCAGGACTACGCCCTTTTCCCGCATCTTACTGTTTCAGGCAATATCGCCTACGGTTTGAAAGCTGCGAAAAAAGGATCGGCTGTCAGAAAAAAACGCATCCACGCCATCGCCGAAATGTTAGGTATCAAATCCATCCTGCATCGCTATCCGGAGAAACTATCCGGCGGAGAGCAGCAACGCGTCGCGCTTGCAAGAGCGCTTGTCGTAGAGCCGAAACTGCTGCTGCTGGATGAACCCCTTTCGGCGCTTGACGCAAATACAAGAGTTCGCTTGCGTAAGGAGTTGCGGCAGCTTACACAAAAACTCGGTACAACGGTCATACATGTAACGCATGACCCGGAAGAAGCGATGGCCCTTGCCGACAATGTCGCCGTAATGCTCGACCATCGGATAAAACAGATCGCGCCGCCGGTCGAACTTTTCCGACGTCCCTCCGACGCCGAGGTCGCCGCGTTCCTCGGAATGAAAAACATCCTGGCCGTTACAAGTGTCAGCAAAAATATCTGCCGCGTATGCGACCAGAACATCCACGCCAGCTCAGCAGACGACGCCACCTCGCATATATGGGTAGGACCCGAAGATATATTACTGTCAAAGCAACCGTTCGACAGCAGCGCACGAAACAGTTTCAAATGCAAAGTCACCGGATGGGAACATTATAACACCCTGCTCGCCATTGACCTGACCGCCGGCGAAATGAAACTAACCGCTCTGATAACCCACGCTTCCTTCAAACAACTCAGCCTTGAACAAGGCAACGATATTTACGCAACTTTCAAAAGCTCAGCCGTCCACTGCTTTTAGCGCCGATCATTTTTTCTTAGGCTCATTTTGCTTTTGCTTCTGTATCTTTGCCCAGTTACCACGCAGGTAAGATAATATAAAAAAACCCGCCACATTTGAGCTTGTCTGTATACACAGATAGAGGCTTGACGGGTATGCTGAGTATAATATCGGAAATATTACACAAAAGTTCAAGAGAATTCTTAGGATTTATTGAGAAATCTGCCCATCCTACGGCACTCAAACTTCCCAGTAGAGCTTTTCCTCGTATTTCTGATAGAACCTGCCCAACAGCCCCGCTGTCACAAATATCAAATAAAGCTGTAACGCCCTGAAAATAAACGGTACGGCCGGTAGAGGGTGAAATCCGTATGTGCTCAGGCCCATTTTTATAAACAGTAATGCACCGCCGCAAAAGAGCAGAACCATTCCACAGTACGGAAAGAACGTGCGGAATATCGAGCCAATTATTAATATCGGATTCAGTGCGTTGTACGAGTCAAACAAGACAACGGCAAGTAGAGCCATCGGGAAAAAGAATCCGCCGCACGCCAGGAGTAGCCAATAGATCAAATCGACTCGTTCTGAAATAAGATAGTACACCGACACCGGGCAAAAGCAAATAGCAATACACCCGATCACAGTCAACAATTGTGAAATATAGTCCCACCTGTCGGATTCGGTTGTATTCACTAAAAAATCGGGAGCACGATAAAAACCTGTAGCGCTATAACGAATACACTCGGTAAAATAATACATCACATATGCAATTGGCAGAGTGTAAACGATAGGGACATATTCCGTGCCTAATCCCATTCTCATTACTAATGGGCAAAATAAAAAAACTAGAAGCCATAAACAGATAAGATGGCTAGCGCCTGCTAAATTCAGTGGATACAGCCAGATATCTATAAACCATACCAGTCTCGGCTTGGATAATTCTTCGTCATCAACTTTCTGTCTATCCATTTATGAACACCATTCACTTCGCTTTGCTCATTGGTGGTTACCCGCTATGTTTATAAGTATATAGAGTCTGTAAGCTATGCCGGCAGTCAGTTATTTTTTCTTTGGCTTATTTTGCTTTTGCTTCTGTATCTTTGCCCAACTGTCGCGCAGGTTCAGTGTCCTGTTGAATACTGGCATATCCTGCGTACTGTCCTTATCAACGCAGAAGTAACCGAGTCTCTCAAACTGATACCTGCTCTGGGCCGGGGCGTCTTTCAATCCTGGTTCGAGTTTGCATCCGGTAAGTGTCTCAAGTGAATCGGGGTTGAGGTTCGCCTTGAAATCTGCGCCCTCTTCGACATCTTCCGGGTTCTCTTTCGTGAACAGATGGTCATAGAGTCTAACTTCCGCATCGACGGCATGTTCCTCTGATACCCAATGGATCGTTCCCTTTACCTTGCGGCCGTCGGGGGCATCGCCGCCCTTTGTCGCCGGGTCATAACTGCAATGGACCTCGACGACCTGGCCGTCTTCATCTTTGACTACATCGGTGCAGGTAACAAAATACGCATAACGCAAACGAACCTCTTTGCCCGGCGCAAGGCGGAAGAATTTCTTGACCGGTTCTTCCATAAAATCATCCTGCTCGATATATATCTCCCTGCTAAATGGAACCTGTCGAGTTCCAGCAGAGAGGTCGTTGGGATTATTTATCGCTTCCATCTGCTCGGTCTGACCTTCGGGGTAATTGTCAATGACAACCTTTAGCGGCTTTAACACGCCCATTACGCGAGGTGCCTTTTCGTTGAGATCCTTGCGGATACAATGGTGCAAAAGTTCGATCTCGACGGTACTGTTGAATTTGTTGACGCCGATGGTATTGCAGAAGTCGCGGATCGATTCCGGCGTAAACCCGCGCCTCCGCATCCCGCATATCGTCGGCATTCTCGCATCGTCCCAGCCGCTTACAAGCCCATCTTCCACAAGCAAAAGCAGCTTCCGCTTACTCATAACGGTATATGTGATGTTAAGTCTGGCAAATTCGATCTGCTGCGGGTGATGGACGCCTAATTTATCGAGGAACCAGTCGTAAAGCGGACGATGATGCTCAAATTCGAGCGTACATATTGAGTGCGTGATCCCCTCGATGGAATCCTCCAGCCCATGTGCCCAGTCGTACATCGGGTAAATGCACCATTTATCGCCCGTGCGGTGGTGGTCAGCGTGGAGAATACGGTACATCACGGGGTCGCGCATATTCATATTCGGCGAGATCATATTGATCTTTGCTTTTAGCGTCCTTGACCCATCTGGAAATTCACCTGCTCTCATGCGTTCGAACAAGTCGAGATTTTCCTCAACGCTGCGGTCGCGATGCGGGCTGTCCTTACCCGAAGTAGTCAGCGTACCGCGATATTCTCTCGTTTCCTCTGCGCTCAGGTCGCAAACGTATGCCTCGCCTGCCTTTATGAGCTTAACGGCGCACTCGTACATCCGCTCGAAGTAGTCGCTGGCAAAGTAAAGCCGATCCTCCCAGTTCCAGCCGAGCCACCGGACATCGTCTTTGATCGCCTCGACGTATTCGTCCTCTTCCTTGACCGGGTTAGTGTCATCAAACCGCAGATTGCACAGAGCGCCGTCGTTTTCGGCGGCTATCCCGAAATTCAGACAGATGCTCTTGGCATGGCCAATATGCAGGTACCCGTTCGGTTCCGGCGGAAATCGGGTGTGGATTTCTTTCCATTTGCCCGTTTTCAAGTCTTCAGCAACGATAGTTCGTACAAAATCAAGCGATCTCGGTGTCTCTTCACTCATATTTCACAAAACCTTTCAAAAATTGCGTGTTAGCTACCCAATTCCAACACATTTCAGGGCCGATGTCAACCACATCCTTCAGCGGTGACGTTAATTTTGGCTATGGCCCCCGAGTTAACCGACTACTGGCGTCGTTTTTTGCGGTTTACCACCAATAAATTTGTCAATTCGGCCCGGCTTATTCTTGACATCTTATCGCATGTAGCTTACTGTTGTTCCTTTGACGCTTCTTTGCTAATGAGGTCTTATAAATGTCTGAAACTGTTGTAACCAGATTTGCCCCCTCACCGACCGGCTATCTCCATGTAGGCGGAGCCAGAACCGCTCTGTTCAATTGGCTCATGGCCCGGAAAAACGGCGGCAAATTCATCCTCCGCATCGAAGATACCGATGCCAAACGCAACACCCCCACCGCGAAACAGCAGGTGATCGACGACCTCAAATGGCTCGGCATAACCTGGGACGAGGGCCCGGAAGTTGACGGCCCCAACGGTCCCTACCTGCAATCGCAACGTCTGGATATTTACAATAAGTATATACAGCAGCTCATTGACGAAAAGAAGGCTTATTACTGTTTCGATACGACCGACGAACTTAAAGCAATGCGAGATAAGGCAGAAGCCGAGAAAAAGAATTTCAAATACCCGCGCCCCGAAATTTTCCCCACTGAAGAAGATGTAGAAACCGCTCGCGCGGACGGCAAACCAGTGGTCGTGCGGTTTGCCATGCCGGGTACGGATATTGTCATCACCGATATTGTACGTCAAGAGGTAACATTTTCCGATGACGTCCTCAGCGATTTCGTTATCCGCAAATCCGACGGTTTCCCAACGTATCACCTTGCCGTAGTCGTCGATGACGAACTGATGGGCGTAACCCACGTCATCCGCGGCCAGGAACATCTAATGAACACGCCCGGCCATCAGGTACTTCAGGACGCCCTCGGATTCAGGCGACCGATCTATGCGCACATGTCCGTAACCGTCAGCGACACCGGCGGCAAACTCTCAAAAAGAGAACGCCCCAAGACTCTTAAAAAAGCTATAAAACTGATCGAAGGCGTTGACCTTGCCGAACTTGCCGCTGTCAGTTCGATATCCGAAGCCGAACTTGAAACATTCCTCAAAGGCAAGAGCGTCCCGGATATGCCAGCGATCAACGCCATAGCCGAACATCTAAATATAAACCTGCCCGAAATTAACGTCGTCGATTTCCTAAAGAGCGGATACCTGCCCGAGGCAATGATAAACTTTCTTGCACTTCTCGGATGGAACCCCGGCAACGACAGAGAGATAATGCCGCTCGACGAATTGATCGGCTGCTTTGATATTACGCGACTCGCAAAGACCAACAGCCTCTTCGACCGCAAAAAACTCATTTCGTTTAACACAGAACATATTCGTATGCTCGACAAGGAGAAACTGCTCGCCCGTTTCAAAGATTACCTCAAAGAAGCAGACTCTCCCCTTTGCTCTGCTGACGATAACATGTTACGCAGAATAATAGCTGTCACCGAAGGAGCAAGGACATTCGTTGACATGGAGACGAAAACGAAGTTCCTCTTCACCGACGATGATAAAATAGAGTTTGACAAAAAAGCCGTGAAAAAAGTCCTGATGAAACACGACGCCCTTGCTATCCTTGAAACAGTGGGCCAGAGACTTGCCGCCCTCAAAGAGATAACGCCTGAAAACATAGAGGCAATGCTCCGCACGCTCGCCGAAGAAAAACAGCTTGGCCTCGGCAAGGTCGCCCAGCCCCTTCGTGTAGCCATCTGCGGAAACACCATAAGCCCGGCGATATTCGATGCCGTCAATATGCTTGGAATGGAAAGAACCTTAAAGAGAATTGAATTGACTATAAACAAATTCAGATCTGTGGAAACTTTTTAACAATTGGAGAAGCAAAAATGTCACTTTTAGTTACCGGTTCGATAGGTATTGATACTGTAAAAACCCCGTTCGGTTTCAGCGAAGATTGCGTTGGCGGCTCAGCCGTTCATTGCAGCATGTCGGCGAGTGTTTTTACGCCGGTCCGTTTTCTCGGTGTAATTGGAAATGACTGCCCGTTCGATCTTGCTGAAACGTTCAAAGACAGGGACATCGACCTTGAAGGCCTTGAGGTCAGGGAAGGATCGAAAACTTTCCGCTGGATGGGTTCATACGAAGGGGATATGAACGAAGCCAAAACCGATGGCGTCGAGCTAAACGTCCTCGCCGAAGCTCCCCCGAAGATGCCTGATTCCTACAAAGATTCCGATTACGTCTTCCTGGCAAACACCGCTCCGTCTTTGCAGATACAATTGCTCGACCAGATGGAAAGTCCGGCATTCGTAGCTGCCGATACGATGAACCACTGGATCGTAACCGCTCTGGACGACCTAAAACTGCTCCTGGATCGCATAGATATGCTCGTCATAAACGAAGGCGAAGCGAAGCTGCTCACCAATCAGCGAAACCTTATGACCGCCGCTCAGAGCATACTCGATATGGGGCCGAAAGTTATCATAATCAAAAAGGGCGAATACGGTTCGATGATGTGCAACAGTGACGGCGACACGTTCATACTCCCGGCATTTCCAACGGCTGTGGTGATCGATCCAACCGGCGCAGGCGATTCGTTTGCCGGTGCCTTGATGGGCTATCTTGCAAAAGAGGACAAGGTCGACGTTATCTCGCTTAGAAACGCAATGGTCTACGGAACCGTCGCGGCGTCATTTACGATCAGCGACTTCTCCGTTCACGGACTAAAGGCTGTCGACAAGATGGATATAGACGAAAGATTCGACATACTCAGAAAAGTAACGCAGTTCTAATACCGATCACAATAATAAAATGCGCTTTGATGCGTGGTTAAGTTTTTTACGACAATACATTAAGATTTCCAACGCGGAAGTTTATTACCCTATAAGGGTATAATTTCGGGCAAGACCAGATGAGATGTTTTATTGCAGTAGATATCGATGAGCAGATCGCAGCCGCGGTTAGGCGCGTTCAGGACGACCTGCGCAGAAACTCTTGTCTGAGAGAAAGCGATGTCAGATGGGTCGATCCGTCACTTATGCACATCACTCTGAAATTTTTCGCAGAGGTTCCCGACAGGGACATTATGCAGATATGTAAGACTATTACAGAGATCGCTGCTAAATGTCAGCCTTTCACTATGAACATTGAAAAGGTCGGCACCTTCGGCTCTCCGGCAAGGGTCATCTGGGTAGGTGCCGCAAATGACAAACCCCTCGTCGAATTGCAAAATGACCTCGACGGTCGCCTGGCAATGGCAGGTTTTGCAGCCGAGAATAGAAAGTTCAGCGTCCATCTTACGCTATGCAGAATAAAAAACCGCCAGACGGCATCGGTGCTTACAAAACTTGTCGCAAACATAACAGAAACAGACTTTGGGCCTTTATACATCGACTCGCTTTGCCTCTACAAAAGCGACCTTACAAGTCAGGGCCCCGAATATACGCTCATGCACAGAGCATCACTATCATAAAAACCTTATTAAAGAAAGAGGAGATGAACATGGCAAAAACAATAATGGGAGCAAAGAAAGCACCAAGGGGTACCGCGGCTGTAAAGCGTTCTGCAAAGGCATCGGCGAAACCCGCTTCGACCGGTACCGCTCTTGAACGGGCGATCTCGCAGATCGAAAAACAGTACGGAACCGGCTCGATCATGAAGATGGACGAAGCCAACATTTCAAAGACCAAAGGCATAAGCACAGGCGCTTTGTCGCTCGACATCGCACTCGGCGGCAAGGGCCTGCCATGCGGAAGGGTCATAGAAATTTTCGGCCCGGAATCGTCCGGCAAGACGACGGTCGCTCTCCACACGATCGCCGAAGCCCAGAAAAAAGGCGGAGTCGCCGCGTTCATCGATGCCGAACATGCTCTTGATGTCACATGGGCGAAGAAACTCGGCGTCGACGTAAGCAGCATGCTCGTAAGTCAGCCCGACACCGGCGAACAAGCGCTTGATATCGCTGAGATGCTTATCAAATCAAACGCCGTTGACATAATCGTCATCGATTCGGTCGCTGCTCTTGTCCCCGCCGCTGAAATGCAGGGCGAAATGGGCCAAAGCCACGTCGGCCTCCAGGCACGTCTCATGAGTCAGGCACTGAGAAAACTTACCGGCTCGATCAGTAAAAGCAAAACCTGCCTGGTCTTCATCAACCAGATACGCATGAAGATCGGCGTCATGTTCGGCAACCCCGAAACAACACCCGGCGGAAACGCTCTGAAATTTTATAGCTCCGTAAGACTTGACATAAGACGGATCACCACGATCAAGGATTCAGAGGGCAAGGCGATAGCAAACCGCGTTCGCGTCCGCGTCGTCAAGAACAAGGTTGCCGCACCGTTTAGGACCGCCGAATTCGATCTTACTTTCGACAGCGGCATCAGTCGTGAAGGCGACATGATCGATCTTGGCGTCGAACATGAGATCATCACTAAAAGCGGAGCATGGCTTAACTACGGCCAGATGCGCCTGGGCCAGGGTCGTGAAAATGCAAAGACTCTCCTCCGAGAAAACCCGAAGCTTACCAAAGAGATCGAAACCAAGATCCTTGCAGCAATGGATATGGTCCAATAGTAAAATAAACTATCGTTGAGGCAAATGTGTTTACAGCAAAAAAGATTAGAAGTACGTTTATCGATTTCTTCAAGGATAAGGGCCACACTTTCGTCCCCAGCGCACCGGTTGTGCCTATCGGCGACGAAACGCTGCTCTTTATAAACGCTGGTATGAACCAGTTCAAGGATATTTTCCTTGGCCTTTCGGCTCCGCCTTACCCTCGCGCCGCCAACAGCCAGAAGTGCATCCGCGTAAGCGGCAAGCACAACGACCTTGAAGAAGTCGGCTTCGACACATATCACCATACGTTCTTCGAAATGTTAGGCAACTGGTCATTCGACGATTACTTCAAAGCAGAAGCCATCGAATGGGCATGGGAGCTTTTAACGAAAGTTTACGGCATCAACCCCGACCTGCTCTGGGCGACCGTCTTTGAAGGCGACGAGTCAGACAACTCCGAACCGGATCACGAAGCTGCCACACTATGGTCAAAGCTTACCTCACTACCGAAGGAAAGGATCCTCTTTTGCGGCAAGAAGGATAACTTCTGGGAAATGGGCGCAACCGGCCCGTGCGGTCCGTGCAGCGAGATACACATCGACCTCGGACCCGACCGCTGCGATATGAAACATATCAAGGGTCACAAGTGCGCCGTCAATGCCGGATGCGCACGATACATCGAACTATGGAACCTCGTCTTCATCCAGTTCAATCGTTTGCAGGACGGAACGCTCGAAAAGTTACCCGCCAATTACGTCGATACCGGCGCAGGCCTCGAAAGATTCGCCGCTGTTTTACAGAATAAAAAAAGCAACTACGATACCGACCTGTTCATGCCGATCATAAACACCGTCAGCGAGATGTCCGGACGCAAGTACACCTCAAACTTAGATAGCAAAACCGACAGTGCATTTCGCGTCATCGCCGACCACATCCGAACGATCTCCTTCTCCATCGCCGACGGTGTAACGCCATCCAACGAAGGCAGAGGCTATGTCATTCGCCGCATCCTTCGACGCGCTGCAAGATTCGGACGCGTACTCGATATGCACGAACCATTCATGCACAAACTCCTGCCCGTCCTCGTTGATACCATGGGCGAAGCTTTCCCCGAGATCGCTGACCGCAGCGAATTCGTCTCTACCGTCATCGAAGCCGAAGAAGCAAGTTTCGGACGTACGCTCGACCGCGGCCTGGAAATTTTCGCATCTGCTGCTACTGAAGCGGAAAAGTCCAAAGACAAGATCATAACCGGCGAAAACGCTTTCAAACTTTACGAT
>DRGS01000175.1 GCA_011053245.1 Phycisphaerales bacterium | reverse complement strand
TGATGCCAAATGGGTTCATGAGTTGCTGGGAATTCTTCAAAAAAGAAAGAAAGGTTTTGTTCAATCTTTAAAAGGCGGGCGATATGACATTCTGGAACTTGGAGGAGGAGATGCTTCCACGACCGTAATATCTCCGCAAATATTCAATGATTTTGTTGCTCCTTATGATCGCGAACTTATAGAAGCCGCTCACGAGGCCGGCCAGAGAATTGTATATCATACATGCGGGGGAATGATGCCTATTTTAGAAGACATCGCGGCAATGAAGCCGGACGCGATGGAGACTTTTACTGGCCCTGAGATGGGCGGCGATGTTGATTTGGCCCAGGCAAAGAGACGTATCGGCGATAAGGTCTGTATGATAGGCGGCTTTAATCAGGTTCACTACCTAAAAGATTGCGCCCCTGCGAAAACCAGAGCTCATGTTCGCAAGTGCTTTGAACAGGCAGGTGCAAATGGCGGCTATATCCTTGCTCCATGTGACCATTTTTTTGATGTCGATATTGAATTATTAAAAGCTTTTGCAGACGAAGCAAGGGAATGCAATTATTAATCAATGGATGAGTGTAAGCGGAGTTAAAACTAAAACTTTGCCACAGAGGAAAAAGAGGTAGGCGAGGGCCACAGAGAAAGATTAAAAAAGATGGAAGTTAGTGTTGCAGGTTTTTTGGTATAACTTCTTATGGGATAACCCTACCACAGGCAAATTTCGTTTGGGCAAGTTGACAGTGGCAATGATAAGTCATGTATAGTGCATGGCTAAAGTGTTACAAATTTTGTTATTGGGCCGATACGAAACCTGTTGTTTTGATGTCGCCTTCGGGTGAGATAGTGACAGTAATAGCGCCGTTGACGGGAGTGTAAAAACCGTTGACGGCGTTTTTTGGTTTGTAGGCGTTGTGTTGGCGGCGTTGGCCGCAGCTTATTAGTATTGTTTCGGGGGCGAGTTTTTCGACGAATTGATCCATCAGGTTTGCGGTCGAACCGTGATGGGGCATTAAAACGACGTCGGCTTTTAAGTTCGGGTACATTTCAAGGAGTTTTTTCTGGGCGTATAATTCGATGTCGCCGCAGAGGAGTATCTTTCTGCCGGCGTATTCTACGAGGAATACCTGGGATTTGTCGTTATCCATTATGCTTGCATCGGCGCATGTTTCGGGGGTTGGCCAGAGATTGATGAGGCGGGCGGTTTTGGAGTTTATGGTTTCCGGGCCGAGAAGCTGTATCGCAGCGTTTTTCTTTGAAAGATAATCATTGAGGAACTGGACGGACGATCTTTGTTTGGCTTTTTCGAGTACGGCGGAATTTGCGAGAATGGTTTTTGTTTTGGTACCGGCTATGACTTCTGCGACGCCGGTTATGTGGTCGAGGTCGCCGTGGGTGAGGATGATGGCGTCGAGTTTTGCGATGCCTTTTTCCATCAGGTATGGAACGATGATTCGTCCGCCGCAGTCCTTTGACATTAGTGAGCCTGCGTCTATGAGTATGTTTTTGCCGCCGGGCATTGTCAGTAGAGCGGCTTGGCCGTGGTCGACTGCCATGCATGTCAATTTCAAATCCCTGGGAAAACTTCTGTTGTATTTAATTATTCCGAGCGAAAGTATGATCGATGCTGTCATTATCACAGAGACCGTTGTTTTTAGCTTTTTGGTTCGTAGATGCGCGAATCTGATGAAGATGAGAACTACATAATAACAGGCTATCAGTATGAGGGGCACTTCACCTATTGTAATTTGCGACATATCGATCCTGGCGATGAGTTTTACTGCGGCGGCGAGGGTGTCGGCGAGATTGCTGGCGAGGGCACCGATCGCCATGGCGAGTGTAGGGAGCAGTACAGCTAAGACCATCTTGGCGAAACCGGCTGCTAAGATGAAGAGCACGAGCGGGAAAATGAGTACGGTCCACATACTGGCAAGCGGTGTTATCGTTCCGAAGTGGTAGAGCATTACGCCGGCTCCTCCGATCCATGCGGAAAAGCCGGTAGCGAGCAGCTCAACTGCCCATGTAGTAAACCAGCGGAGAAGTGAAAGTGGCACCGTGTCCTGCGTTTTTGGCTGGTGTAGTATTTTGATTCTGTCGGTGGTCATGGTGTGCATCCAGTTGCTTATGTGTCTTTGCATTAGAATTATTCCGAGTACGGTCATGTATGACAATTGGAATCCTGCTATGAAGATGTCGCCCGGGCGTATGTAGAGGAGTACCAATCCGGCGAGGGAAAGTGTGTTCAATGCGTTTGTTTTGCGGGAGAATATTACGGACAGGCAGAAGAACCAGCATAGGACGGCGGCTCTTAATGTTGCCGCTCTGGGCGGGACTATCAGGATGTATACGACTATCAGCAGGAAGCACATTGCCGCCCTCGGACGTTTGGTGAGGCCTGCGGTTTTTAGCAGGAACCAGATGAAGCCTGCGAGGATGCCGATGTGCATACCGGAGAGGCTGATGAAATGCGCGAGGCCGGTTTTGCGGAATGCGTTGTAAGTTTCTTCGCCGATGTCTGCTCGTTCGCCAAGGATAAGCGCGGCAAGGAGAGGGGAACTTTTGTCTTTCGGCAGGGTTTGGCCGTAAAGTGACTCGGATGCTATCGCAGTGAAACGGTTCCTGAGGCGTCCGAACGATGTGAGCGGAGCTTTCGCGAGGAGTTTTACGGCTTGGGGTGAATTAACCTGGGCGGCGACGAATACGCCGCGACTCTGGAGATACTTCTTTATGTCGAACTGGCCTGGATTGAGGGGGGCGTTGAATCTGCTCAGCCAGCAGTCGATCTCGACGCTGTCGCCGATGCCGAGATCCTTTAAGTTTCCGTCAAGCTGGACCCTGACGGTGCCTGCGGTTTTCGAGAATCCGCTTTCGTTTTTTATTTCGTCGAGTTTGATGTAGAAACTTGTGGACGGTTTGGACCACATGGACAGGTATGTGCCGAAGAGCCATCCGTCGGTCTTTTTTTTCTTGGGCGGGGTCGATATTCTGCCGCGGATCGTTGCGAGAACCCTCTCCTGACCTACGATGTTGCGAATGTCGTTTGCGTAGGGTTGATCGATGGCGGCGTATCTTATTGCGCCGACGCACGCGAAGGCGAGGCAGGCGGTGTAGGCGAGTAAAATGACACTTGGATTTTGTTTTTTTACATAGGACGAAGCGGCTGCGAAGATTGTCAGGACGCAGAGGGATGTGATCCATGTGGAAATGGCGAGGTTGAAATTAGCTTGCAGGATGATGCCGGCGATGAAGCCTAAGACGGGCAGGAGCAGGGGGCTTGTCGAGAAAATGCGGTTGTGCAGCGATGAAGTTTCATCGAGCCGGTCGTCTAACAATTTCAGCTTGCGCTGTATAGGATCCTGTCGGGGCATTTATAGTAAGCCCTGCTATATTATTTTTTTGTTATCTTCTCTTTGTTGCCCATGTATGGTCTTAGGACTTCGGGTATTGTGATGCTGCCGTCGGCGTTTTGGTTTAGTTCGAGTATGGGTATCAGCACTCTCGGTGATGCGATGACGGTATTGTTGAGCGTGTGGCAGAATAGGTTTTTCTTGTTCTCGTTTTTGTAGCGGAGGTTCATTCGCCGTGCCTGGAACTCGTAGAATCTGCTGGCTGAGTGTGTTTCGCCGTAGCTGTTTCTCGAGGGCATCCATGCTTCGATGTCGTACTTTTGGACCTGACCCCTGCCGAGGTCGCCGGTGCAGACGTTTACTATGCGGTAGGGCAGGCCGATGGCTTGCATTACGGCTTCGGAATTATCGAGTATTTCTTTGTGGTAGGCTTTGCTTTGCTCTTCGCTGTTTTCGCCGATGATGACCTGCTCGACCTTATCGAACTGGTGAATTCTGTAGAGGCCGTGGGTGTCTTTGCCGGCGGCTCCTGCTTCGCGTCTGAAACATGTACTCATCGCTACGAACTTTAGCGGCAACTGCTCATGGCTGAGTATCTCTCCGGAGTGATATGCGGTGACGGGGACCTCGGCGGTGCCGACGAGGTTTAGCGTGTCGCGTTCCATCTGGTAGGTCTGCTCTTCTGAGCCGGGGAAATATCCGGTTCCCATCATTACTTCGTCACGCATCAAAAGCGGAACGGACATTGGCGTGTAACCCTGTGAGATCATGTAGTCCAGCGAAAATCGAAGCACCGCCCAGTGCAGGAGGGCACCGTCGCCTTTGAGGAAGTAGTTTCTTGTTCCGGCGAGTTTTACGCCACGCGGCATGTCGATTATGTCGAGATCTGCGCCAAGCTGCATGTGATCCTTCGGTTCGAAATTGAATTTACGGATCGTTCCCCATGTTCTCAGTTCGACGTTTTTCGTATCGTCTTCGCCGTAAGGTACGTCTTCACTTGCTGGCTGGGGGACCTGGCCCATGATAGTGTCGAAATCGGGTTGATCGGCGTTTATTTTATCGTTGAGTTGTGCTTCTTCTTTTTTCAGGTCAGCGAGTTTTGCGAGGGCATCCTGTTTTTCATTAGTGGCGAGTTTCGGGATGGATTTTCCAACGGTGTTCTTTTCGGTTGAGAGGTCCTGGAGACGCTGCTTGTTTTCGCGGAGTTTGGCGTCTAACTCAAGGAGCTTGTCGATGTCGGCGCTGATATTTTTGGCTTTGGAGCCGTCTTTGAATTTCTGCGGGTTTTCTCGGATCAGCTTAATATCTATCATAGTTTCGTCCCGTCGTCACTAAATAGGTGACTGTCCCCTATTTAATTTTCTTCGTATCGTTTTATTATTAGTACGTTATTTTGTCCGCCGAAGCCGAATGATTCGCTCATTACGGTGTCGACGTTTGCTTTTCTTGGTTTGTTGGGGACATAGTCCAGGTCGAGCTGTGGGTCGGGGTCGTTTAGGTTCATTGTTGGCGGCAAGATGTTGTCCCTTATTGCGAGGATGCATGTTATTAACTCCGCGCAGCCGGTTGCGCCGATGAGATGGCCGAACATACTCTTGGGGCTGCTTAGGGGTGTAGTCTTTGCGTGTTCGCCGAAGACGGTTTTGATCGCTTTGGTCTCTATCGAATCGTTCTCGGTGGTGCTTGTGCCGTGTGTGCTGATGTAGTCGATTTTTTCACAGCCGATACCGGCATCTGCAAGTGCAGAGTTTATGGCTTGGACGGCGCCTCTTGCCTCTTCGTGCATGTCGGTTACTCTGAATGCGTCGCTGCTGCTGCCGAAGCCTGTTAGCTCTGCTAAAATTTCGACGCCTCTTTTTTTGGCGGAGTCGAGAGATTCGAGTATTACTATTGCCGCGCCTTCGCCGAGTACGAAGCCGTCTCTGCTGGCGGAGAAGGGTCTTGAAGCTGTTTCGGGGCTGTCGTTTCTTGTCGAAAGGGCGGTTAGGCGACTAAATCCGGAAACGCCCAAGGGGTGTATCATTGAGTGTGCGCCGCCGGTTATCATAACATCGGCTCGGCCGGAGCGTATCATCATTGCGGCTTCTCCGATGGCTTGGGTGCTGGCGGCACATGCGGTGAGGCAGCTTCTTGTCTGGCCCCTTGCGCCGGTGAGTACGGCGATGTGGCTTGCGGGCATGTTCGGTTCCTGCTCCAATTCACACATTCCGGTCATTTTGCTAAAGGCGACCTTTGCCCATGCGGACCAATCCATCCTGGCGGCGTTATCGTCCCATGCCTTTACGATGGCTTCGAAGAAGTTGTCGCTGTCGACGCCGCCTTCGCCTGCTCCTAAGTATATTCC
>DRGS01000174.1 GCA_011053245.1 Phycisphaerales bacterium | reverse complement strand
TACCAAAGGATTTGGAAATATCGAAAAGTAATCCTCCTACGGATAGCAAGGAACTTCTGGATTTCAATATCTACTGGTGGACCAAACAAGTCCCGCAGAACAAAAATCATATCGAACATGTTTCTATAAAGAAAGACTATTCGGCTGAATACACTAACAGATTAAAAAATAAGATAACAGTAAGTGCAGCAAAAAGTCCTGATGGCGACAGATTGACTATTCAATATGCGACGATTGAAATATGCAAAGCAGCGGAAGTCCCGTATCAATGGAATAAGAGTCAACAATTGGCAGGAGAAAAAGCAAGACGATATATTGAACCTATTAACTTTGAGAATATCTCAGCAGATGATGCGCTCCGTTCGATCTTGGAACCAGTGGGATTGAAATATGCAATTAATAAAGAGGGGGTCTATCTTACTGATATAAAAGATTGGGCAAAAAATTTGGTTGAAGATTTTTTCCAGCACAACTATCGTGATATAACCTCTCGTAGGACAGTTGAATGGGGCCAGCCGACAACGGATGCAAAAGGCAATGTGTCAATCAGCTATAAGTATGAACAGGTCATTTGGGACAAGGATAAATACCTTGCCAACCAGATTTTCACTTTCGATAAGCATGGCAATTACCTAAATGCACGGAAAGTAGAAGGTTTCCCAAAATCACTGGGCACTGTCCCGGTTCCAGCAGAAGATATCAGTAGCAAAGAAGCCGTAAAAAAACTCGTCAACAAATTCTTTTCTCGTAATTACCGCGACATCACCTCTCGCAAGACTATCGAATGGAGTGAGCTGAGAAAGGACTCAAACGGTAATGTTTCCATACGATATAAATTTGAAGCCGTAATCCGGGGCAAGGACAAGATAGTCACAAATAGGGTGTTTACCTTTGACAAGAATGGCCAATTTGTTTCCGCCAAGGATGTCGAAGATTTTCCCATAAAATCTAACGGAAATAGCAAAAATGAAAATAGTTCTTTTCTTACCCCTGAGAAGACCATACAAACCTTTATGGCTGCCGCTGTCAAGCTGGACATGAATAAGGCCATGGTCTGCGTTGCTCCTGACAGTCATGATTACAAAGATATCAAGAGGATATTTGAAATGTCGGAGCATCCATTTAATATCATGTTCAGAAAATTAGATACTTCAAAACCTACAAAAATTATTGAAGCAAGTATCATAGACAATATGTGCACCGCGGTTTGGCAAGTGGCATTTAAAGAAGAGTTTACTATCGAAGGTCACACTTTTAAACCCGGCGACACTTTTGATATAGATGGCAATCTGCGTAAATATGGCGACAAATGGCTGATTACAGGAATATAGAAATTGAAAAGATCGCATAGCACAAACACTCCTTCGGCGCAGTTGCGATGGGTAATATTGCTGTTGGCGACAGCAGTGATACTACCCACCGTCTGCCTGCTATGGTTTATGACCCAAGCCGTAAAAAACGAACGACTAGCCGTCAGGCAGAAATTGATTGACGTTTACCGGGAAAAAACAGATCCGCTTATCGAACACTTGCAGCAGAAACAGCTAAAATTCGAACAAGATATTCAGCAACTCGAACAAGTCGCACCTTTTTCTTTTTTTGTAGAATTCTGCTACGACAAAGAATATGCCGATGGCCTTTTGATCTATGATAATAATGGCCAAATCATTTTTCCTGTACCACCTGAAAATTCCTATTTCATTGATACGGCAAAGTTTGAAAAAGCATGGAAATCAGAGTTTGTTGACAGCAACTATATCAATGCCGCCAGAGAATATGAAAAGGCGATCATGCCTAGCTCTATCCCTTATGAAGTTTTTTATGGCAAGCTGGCAATGACCCGATGTTACGAAAAAGCTTCAAATATCGAAAGGGCGATCGGTCTTTGCAGGGAACTGGCATACCCCGGAAAACACATTGTCAAAGAGTACGCCTCATCCGACATTATCCAGGCAAGATTGAAACTGGTTCAGCTTTACCAAAAACAAAACACCTCGATTTTTGAAAAAGAAGCGGCCCAGCTTTTATCAGATATGATCGTCAATACTCACAATAAACCGCTTCCTTCAGAGATGCGAATATTCATATTGAATGAACTTCTCGAACTGATCGACAATTCGCAATTGCTTAAACAATCCCAAAAAATCCTTCAAGCCGAGAGGCTTTCTCTTGACGTCTCAGAAGAAATATCGGAACAAGCACCCTGGGACAATTGGCAGGAGAAAACCTTAAAACCGATCCACCTGGACGAAAAGATATACGGAACGTTATTCAAGACTGAAAACAGAAAAGTAATTCTGGTAAGTCGAAGGAAATCCATTACGGATGTTATGAAATACATCGCAGAAAAACTTTCCGATTCCACAGTTACGGTCAGTGTATTTGACGAGCAAAATATCCTGACCTTTGGCGAAAACAAAAACCCCAACCAGGCTTTTCTGACCATCAGGCCAAACGATTACCTTGGAGAATGGAAACTGTGTTTTTTCTTTCGTAATTCAGAAGTTTTTGACCAAGCCGCAAGTAAGCAGGCAGCTATTTACACATGGACAAGTATACTTGTAATAGGTCTGATGGCGGTGTGCACATGTTTTGCCGGTAGTGCGGTCGGCAGACAGATCAAGCTCAACAGGCTCAAGAACGATTTCGTCGCAACCGTTACACATGAGCTAAAGACGCCGCTTGCATCGATGCGAGTTCTTGTCGATACACTTCTGGACGGTAGCTACAACGACCAGCAGCAAGCCACCGAATACCTCCAGCTTATTTCAAAAGAGAACCGCCGCCTTACCGGCCTCATTGACAATTTCCTCACCTTCTCACGAATGGAACGCAACAAGCAAGCCTTCGATCTCGATCCCGCCGATCCCGCCGATATCGCAAATAGTGCCGCAGATGCCGTGCGGACAAAATTCAACGGTGGAAAATGCGAATTCACTGTCAGCATCGATGACGATCTACCGCTTGTCTCGGCAGACAAAGACGCTATGATAACCGTGCTGGTGAACCTGCTGGACAACGCATACAAATATTCTTACGATGATAAGCACATCGAGCTGAAAGTATTCGCAGCCGAAACCGGAGTATGCTTTTCCGTTAAGGACAGCGGCATAGGTATGACACCCAGACAGACAAAGAAAATATTCAACCGATTCTACCAAGCCGACAGCTCCCTTGCCCGCAAAACCGAAGGCACCGGATTGGGCCTATCAATCGTAAAATTCATCCTCGACGCACACAACGCAACAATAACCGTAGATAGCCAACCCGAAAAAGGAAGCGAATTTAAAGTTAAACTACCAATAGTATAATAGTACCAAGCCCCGACCGTGAGGGAGGGGACGGAAAAATAGATAATATAAACAATTATTTCATCCCCTTACTAACGTGCGGGGCTTGGAATGGGAAAACTTAACGGCAAAATTGATTATGACAGATTATCCAAAAGCTTATCTGATTACTTTTACAACATATGGAACATGGCTGCACGGCAACGAAGCCGGAAGTGTTTGGGAAAACAATAGTGGAAATACCAAATTGATTTACGCCCGCCCAAAACTTGAAACTTCCCAAAGAGAGATACTGAAAAATGAACCATTTGTAATGAACACCCAAAATCGCCAAATAGTTCTTGAAGCAATACTCGAAGTTTGCCATTATCGCAAATGGCAGGCATACGCTGTACATGTTCGTACAAATCATGTTCATATAGTTATTTCCGGAAGAGCCACACCGGAAAAAATAATGAACGACTGCAAAATATACGCTACGCGAGCCTTAAAAACAGAGCAGGATAGAAAGATACCTCCAAAAATATGGACTCGTCATGGAAGTACACGGTATTTATGGGATGCACACGAATTATCAAATGCAGTTAGATACGTCCGTGAACAACAGGGCGAAATAATGGCGTATGGGCAAACAGTAATCAACCCCCAAATACCAAGCCCCGACCGTGAGGGAGGGGACGAAAAAACAATGGAACTAAATAAATAATGGAAACCGTACTGATAATTGAAGATGACCCGACGATGCTGCGGGGTTTAAAGGACAACTTCGCATATGCAGGGTTCAATGTACTCACCGCCGCCGACGGCGAAGCCGGGCTAACCGCCGCTCTCGACGAATCGCCCGACCTGATCATACTCGACATCATGCTTCCGGAGATAAACGGCTATGAGATCTGCCGCATCGTCCGCGATAAGGGCATCGACATACCCATCATAATGCTCACAGCCAAGGGCGAAGAAGCCGACATCGTTCTCGGTCTCAACCTCGGAGCCGACGACTACGTCACCAAACCCTTCAGCATAAAGGAACTCCTTGCCCGCTCAAACGCGTTTCTTCGCCGCAAACGAACCGAAGACGACACCACATACACATTCGGCCCGTTCGCGCTCAACATATCGAACAATACCTTTACCCGCGATGGCGAAGATGTCATACTTACCCCGCGCGAATTCAAACTCTTAGCCTGCCTCTGCCGAAACCATGGCCGTGTCCTCACAAGGGATCATCTATTGGACGCCGTATGGGGCTACGGCTGCTTCGTAACCGACCGCACCGTCGACCGTTTCATGTCAACTTTGCGCAGTAAAATACAACCAAACCCCGAAGATATGCAATTCATAAGAACAATAAGAAACATCGGCTACAGATTCACAACCGAAACCACACTATAAAAAATCCGTGTTCATTTCCCCAGTAAGCCGTTTTCAGGACAAAAACCGCAATTACAATGAAATACTCCCGTTGGGGTATTATCCATAGCGTATTATCTTGCTTTGGCGAATTAAACGAAACCGGGGGGGGGTTAGTAGTTGAATACATCCTTTAGTGCGTATTGTGTTTCGGTTGCGTTTATCAGCGCTCGTAGTATTTTGAACTGGACGTTTCGTGACAGTCGTCTGCCCTTTCGGCCCCGTGCGATCATTTTATGCGTTATCTGCTCTTCGGATGCGGCGACGAGGTCGTGAGCGGTCAGGCCCTTTTCGTCCATGATCGATGTTAAAGGCTGGTTGCCCATGTTGCGCTGAATCTCGTTATTCATGGCATTTCCCGGGCAGAGCTATGCAGTCTATGTTTTTTTGATGGTGAATTGTTTGTCGAGATGCATCAAACTGAAAAACTCGCGGATGTCGTCTGAGGGGTTGGCGATAGTCAGTTTGCCGCCGTTTTTGGCCAGTGCCTTATGTGCGGCTATGAGCGCACCTATTCCATCGGAATCGACCATCCTCACGCCCTTAAGATTCACTGTCAGTTGGGTTGCGCCATCTTCTATCAGGCCGAGCAACTCGAAGCGGAAGTCCGATGCCATCGAAGCAACAATGTTGCCAATTGGTTTTACAATTATCTGATCCTGCTCAGTAATTATTTCACTCATAACTATCCTCTGCAAGAAACGTTTATCCGTTTCTTCATAAAAAGCTTGTTACCCTTATCGTTATAACTTACTTCGTCAGCATAATGCTTGAATATTGGGAGCCCTCTGTCGTCTTCGCTCGTTACCTGCGTTTCTTTGGTAATTTTCTCTTTCCAGTCGAAGCCTTCGCCGGCATCTGTTATCTCCATAATGATATCGTCACATCTTAAGCGTAACTCAAATGTAACTTTCTTTTTTTTATCCATGCAGCTTCCATGCGTGATGGCGTTTACCAAAGCCTCTCTTGCGAGTAGCTCGACATCAAACAAAATGTCTTTACTACCCGATCTGGTCAAGAGCTTTTTGATATTTGTACAGACTATATCGATGTTTTCCAACTCAGCCGGAAAAGCTGCAAAATAATGTCTGGCTGGTGGCGCGGCGCTGGTCATACCTGGACTCCTAAAAGAACAATATCGTCTTTGTATTCGCTGTCGTCGCCAAGGATGTCTTTGCATATATTATCCACAGCTTGCTGGACGGGTTCTTCGCGTCTCTGGTAGCAATATTCGCATAACTTTTTTATTCCTTCTTTTCTCTCTTCAAGCGAGTTGCCGTCTGTTTCGATGAGGCCGTCGCTGTACATGAAGAATCTGTCGCCGGGTGCGACTTGACGGCAGTTTGGCTCAAAGCATACGCTCTCAAAGGCTCCAAGTACGTCGCCATTGATATCAAGCGACTGTGGCCTTCCGTTTTCGGCGAGAAATATTATCGGTGGGTGGCCGGCGTTTATCACTTCGAGGAGACCTTTTTTTCGGTATAGTTTCGCGTAACTTGCCGTGACGTGTTTTCCGTCTGTCAGCATGTTGTTGAGTACGCTGTTGATGTGTTTCATTGTCTCTACCAAGGTGTAGACGGGATTTACGTTTTCGCCGACCAGCGCTTTCAGTGCAGGTGTGACGAATGATGCTTTGAGGTCGTGTCCGCTGGTGTCCGCGACGAAATATCCGAAGATGTCCTGGCCGATATTCTTTACATCGTAAAAATCTCCTCCGACTTCGTGCATTGGTCGATAGCAGACTCCGAAATTCGCGCCCTGGATTTCGTCGGGCTGGACGAGTATGGCTTGCTGGGCGTCATGGATGCTTTTTAATTTTTCGGATTGCTCTGCGGCTAAAGCTTTTGCCGACATGCTGAGCTTTAGATGGATCCTTACCCTTGCCAGTATCTCGACCTTTTCGAATGGTTTGGTGATGTAATCGACCGCTCCGATATCGAAACCGGTTACCTTGCTTTCGACGTCATCCTTTGCTGAGACGAATATCACGGGTATGTCGGTTGTGGCGGCATCCTGTTTCAGTTGTTTGCAAACTTCAAATCCATCGATGTCGGGCATCATGATGTCGAGCAGTATCAGGTCGGGGAGTTGGTCGGCGGCTACTTCATAAGCGGCGTTGGCGTCCTGGACCGATAACACGGAGTACCCCTCGCCTTTCAGGATCGCTTCGAGCAGGGCAAGATTTACAGTCGAGTCATCAACAATTTGTATTACGGGCTGTTGCCTCATAACATACTCTTAACAAAGGTTTTACAACGATTTTCCGTTCGGGCGCACAATCGACGCGACCTAACAAATAATCGGCGTTAATTCTTTGAGGGTTAACGTGGATTTTGCCGGGTTTTAAGGTATGTTCTTGCATATTACAGTTTTGGTGCTAAAATAGGCCCTTGGTCTTGATATTTTGGAAGTTCAAATATGACAAGCGTAACGGAAAAGACAATTCCTCTTACGAGGATACAAAGACTTATCGGTAAGCTGATGCTTAAGTCCAAGCACGAGATGCCGTGCTGTTATCTCGAACGTGATGTTGATGTTACCGATCTGGTGAAGGTGCGCAAGAAATGGTGCAAGGACAGCGGAGTTCGGATATCTACCAATGATTTTTTCTATCTTGCTATCTCGCGTGCGATAGAACGTTTCCCGCTTATGGCTGCCGGCAGCGACGATGATGGTGAACATATCACGATCTCCGAACATGTCGGGGTTGGTTTCGCCGTTGCCGCCGCGCAGGGTCTGGTCGTTCCAGTTATTAAAGACACCACAGGTATGACGCTGGCCCAGATAGCTGCCCAGAGCGATGAACTCTTGAAGAAGGCGCGGTCCAACAGGCTTATGCCAGACGATTTCGACGGCGCTAATATTGTCATGAGCAGCCTCGGGATGTACGGTATCGATTCTTTTTACGCGATCGCTCCGCCGGGAGCTATCGGTATAATCGCGATGGGGAAATTAAAAGAGATGCCAAGGATGGCAGATGACGGACAGATCGAAAAACGAAGGGTATTGTCACTGTCGCTGACGGTAAATCAGATGATAGTAAACGAGTTCTACGCCGCCGAGTTTCTCACCTATGTTGTCGAACAACTCGAAAACTCACGGTCCCTTACGCAATAACGCAAAGAAAACAATGATCCGCTGACTGTTGTCAAAATTTCCTTTACTCGCTATACCACGAGTTGACAAACATAATAAAAGCAGGGTATAATTCGATCGGTATCGGTTTTCATGTCACAGGTTCCTATACAGGGCAAATATATGCTTGAAGATGAAACAGAATTACAAAAAACAACGGATAAAGTCGTAGCGGATATTCTTGCTGCAAAGGTAGCGGTGAAGAAATTTTATAGCGACGAACGTGTAGGGCAAGACTATTGGAATCTGATTACACCCGATGCGTTTGACAAAAAACTTATTGTCATTGCTATTCTCGGCTATCCTGAACGTGCAGGGGTTTGGTCGTACACCCTGTTGCGGCAATCACGCATCAGTGAATCCAGCATGGAATCCTATTTCCGCGAATTTGGAAGTAATGACTTTGGACTCGTCGCTATCGACCCCAATTGCTTTGGTCCCGATATTGAAGGATACTCGTTCATTTATCAACTTGAGCGAGTCATAGTCGACATTCCCGCCGACAAGAAAATTGGGTTCATCGGATTCTCCATGGGAGGGAAAATTCTCGTTGAGTTTTTGGAACAGCGTCCCGAACTTATCGAGCGCGTAGCCGCAATTGCACTCATTGACCCTACATTGCCCAACCGGCTAAAGCTTGAAAATATTCGACGGTTATTGGATAATGACACCTTGCTTATCGCTTCGGAAGGGGAAGTTAACGGTCCAGGTGAGATCTCTTCAATACTGCTTCAGATCCCAAAGATCGGTTTTCCAGGCATACATGGAGAAATGCCGAATAAGTCCCTCGCCGAGATCATTAAGTTTTATAAAAAACGAACCCTATAAAAACGCCACTACTGTTTCGCACCACCTCCAAGGTAAGATTTACCCTGTTAGTGTTTTTGAAAGCCCTATAAGCTTTCCTAAAACTCTAAT
>DRGS01000173.1 GCA_011053245.1 Phycisphaerales bacterium | reverse complement strand
TTAAGCGCGCTTCGCAGAGCCGGACAGCTAAACGGCCGCACCTTTCCACTGGTCCCGATCACCGACAGCCCGCCCACTATACCCAATCGCGGATTGAAAGTCTTCTTCGCAATCTCTTCGCCGCCCGCTATCGAGACCGTAACGACAGCCCCCTTATCCGTCACACTTCTGACAGCCCCGGTTATCATCTCTCTCGGCACAGGGTTTATCGCCGGCTCACCGACCGCAATTTGCAGTCCCGGTTTCGTAACCGTTCCCACTCCCGCCCCAGCCTCGAAAACAATATCTCTACCGTCGTTGAATTTGACCGTAACCTCGACAATAACCTTATCCGTCACATCCGGGTCGTCGCCTGCGTCCTTTCGCACCGACGCTATCCCGGCTTGTGCGACTGTTTTCGCTTGCAGAATACCCAACTCTGCAAAGCTACCGTCCGGCAGAGCGACATCGACGGTTGTAATATCCGTCTGTCCGCACAATACCATCGCCGCAGCCTTTGCCGCCGCCGCCGCGCATGTCCCGGTCGTAAATCCGTCGCGAAGATCAGTCATCTTTAGTATCCAGAAGTTTATCGATCACAAGGTCAGCCGGTATTATCTCCATTATCCTCTGCCTCGCTTCGTTTATCGTTAGCGGCACATTCGCTAATGGCACGCCGTCATAGTGATGCAGTTCATGCAGCAGCCGCGAAATATAAGGAAGCCGCAAACTCGCCCTGTCAACCATCTCATGGTCGGCAAAGATCTTTTCCGGCGAACCCTCGCTAAGCACCTTTCCCTTTTGCAGAACATAGATGCGATCCGCAAAAAGCGGTAGCATATCAACCGAATGCGTCGCCATGATTATCGTTATATCATTCTTCCTGTTAAGTTCGCTCAGCAGATGTATCATCTTCGATTCGCCCGCAGGGTCAAGCCCCGCCGTCGGCTCGTCGAGGATCAGGATCGAAGGCTTCATCGCCAGAACACCTGCAAGGCACACCCGCTTCTGCTCGCCAAAGCTCAACTGATGAACGGCCCTGTCGATAAGCTCCTCCGCCCCCACAGCCAGCAGAGCCTCCTGAACCCGCTTCGTTATTTCCACCTCGTCAAGACCGAGATTCCTCGGCCCGAACGCAACATCGTCACGAACCGTCGGCGCAAATAATTGATCGTTCGGATTTTGCAGTACCAGTCCGATCCGCTGATAAAGATCAGAGCTTTTCATCGCATTAACATCCTCGCCGTTTACCGAAACCTGGCCCTTACTCGCCTTCAGCAAACCCACAAGCACCTTAATAAGCGTCGTCTTACCCGACCCGTTAGAAGCTAACATCGCGATAAACTCACCCTTTTCAGCATGCATATCGATATCGGTCAGCACCTGCGTCCCTTCCTGATAGCAAAAGCATACGCCGCTTGCCCTTATCGCTGTAGATGTCACTGCATCGGTCATAAACCCGGCCTTTCGATAAGCACAAAAACAATAACGATAACCGCAATAGACGTAAGCATGACACGCATCTGTCCCTTCGTAAGCGGCGAAGGTTTCACAAAGGGCATCGTTCCATTATAGCACCGAGCCTTCATCGCCTGACTGGTCTTTTCCGCCTGATCGAACGCTCGCAGAAGAACCGCCCCCGCAAGTGTCCCCATCGACGACAGTGACCTCTTCGTATCGATATACCCAAGCCGCGTCTTTTGCGCAGAGATAATATCGCCGGTGTATTCAAGGAACGCAAAAATATTTCGATATACGCTCATCGCTATTTCCACCCAAAGCGGTGGCAGCCTCAGCCAGTACAGTGCCGAAAAAATCTTGTACGCCGGCGTAACAAAGCTAAGCAGCATCACCGCACTTAACGCTCCGGCCACACGGCTGCCGATCAGCAAACCTTCCGCAATACCTTCACGCGTCATAGTAAGGCGTAGCAAACCCAAATTGAATTCAAAGACAACCTCTCCCGCCGAGAACAATGCCTTAATGATCACCACAACTAACATGATCAGCAACGCCGGAAGCATCCTCACTGCAATTATCTTAACCGGAACCCGCACCTTCAGCATACAAATCACACAAAAAACAAAAACCGAAAGCCCAAACAGCACATTCTTCGCAATTAGCGCCGCTGCGATTACCGCAAAGACAACTATCAGCTTCACGCGCGAGTCGATCCGTGTAAACCGATTGTCCATCAAAGCGAAATAATCTGAAAATAACGCAAAACTCTGTTTCATTGCTGTCCCTGTTTCTTCTCGCAAAATAATACTCGATAGTAGTATCCGCCGATAAACCCGCCGCAAGCGCCTGCCGCAAGGAACATCATCAAAAGCAGATCTCCCTCGCCCATATCGATCAGTGGTTTCTTAGCTTCTCTGCCCGCTTCTTCGGCAAATTTCTCTATAACCGTTTCATCCACTCCCTTAAAGTCGCTGCCATTACCTCCCGCCCCCCAACACAGAACGACCGCAAGGACCAACGCAAGGCCTAAAACCAATATTTTTTGGCCACGCTTACTCATGACACATCTCCACTAACATTTCGGGCCGTCGCGACTTTATAAATTTATAAGCCCCCGCCGCCAAAAACCCCTCGAAAACACCAAGCGGTATCTGCGTCGGCATAAACGCTATCAATAGACCGGCGAACATCTGCCACACGTTACCGCTCTCGCCCAATCCTGCCGCAAGGAACATCATCAAAAGCAGATCTCCCTCGCCCATATCGATCAGTGGTTTCTTAGCTTCTCTGCCCGCTTCTTCGGCAAATTTCTCTATAACCGTTTCATCCACTCCCTTAAAGTCGC
>DRGS01000172.1 GCA_011053245.1 Phycisphaerales bacterium | reverse complement strand
ATATGGAAGAGGCAACGCAAACATGCCAGCTCATAAAAGAAGAAATGCCCGGCATATCCGCCATCGCCATCTTGTGTGATGTCACTAACGAAGCCAACGTCGAAAAAGCATTCGCACAGATCAAAGCCGAACTCGGAAATCTCGACATCCTCGTAAACGCCGCCGGCGTCGCCCCCGCAGGAGCCCTCGTAGATATGCCTGTCGACAAGTGGCGGTTCGCTCTCGAAGTCAACCTTACAGGCTATTACCTCATGGCCAAGCACGCCGCAAAGTTAATGATCGATCAGGAAGCCGGAGGAAACATCGTTCTCATAAGCTCAAAAACCGGACTCGACGCAAGCAAAAACAATACACCATACAATGCCGCTAAAGCAGGTCAACTGCACATGGCTCGCGGCTGGGCAATGGAACTGGGCCAGCATGGCATAAGAGTAAATTCGGTATGCCCCGGCAATGTTTTCGAAGGTTCGAAAATTTGGAACCCCGAATACATCGAGATCTGTGCGAAAAAGTACGGCATAAAACCCGAAGAGGTCATACCGTACTATGTAAACAAAACGATCCTGAAGAAGGAAATAAAAGGTCAGGACATCGCCGATGCCGTCGTCTTCTTAAGTTCCGACAAAGCAAAAATGATAACCGGCCAAACCCTCGTAGTCGATGCCGGCCAGGTCATGGTCCGCTAAATATGTATGTCTTGCGCAAGAATAAGTCTGACATTAAAAGCAGCAAAGGCCGCACTTGTGCTATACCAGATAACTCTTGAAAGATCGAGAAGTTATGGTATACTCCATTTATGGGAAATTCGTCCAACCAAAGAACTGCTAACAAATGGCTTGCGGTTTCGGTCGCTTTGGCTTTGGTTCTGGCTATCGCGGCAATCTCCTTTTTTTTGCTGCGTGTCGATAGCAGGCGCGCACTTTCCATGCGATTGCCCGGCGGCGACGGCAGACCGGCTGAACCCGATGTAAGCGATGAGCCTGTAAAATTGACCGGGACGCTGGAAAAGTTTAATGACCTCAAAAAATCCGCTGCTGCCGGGGACAGTTGGCCATGGTTTCGCGGAAGGAACCTGAGCAACATCTATAATGGCGAAGTTAAGCCTGCTCGCAAATGGCCCGAAGGCGGTCCGAAAGTGCTCTGGTCGATCGATCTTGGCGAAGGGTATGCCGGCGGGGCAGTAAATAACGGCTGTGTGTATGTAGTCGATTATGACCAGCAGAAAAAGATGGATTCCATACGCTGTTTCTCTTTCGAAGACGGCAGTGAAATATGGCGGTATTCCTATCCGGTCAGGATCAAACGCAATCACGGCATGAGTCGAACAGTGCCTGCCGTAACCGATAAATATATCGTCGCACTTGGGCCGATGTGCCATCTTACCTGCCTCGACGCGATTACCGGCGAGTTCAAATGGATGTATAATCTGGTGCGTGAATTCGGCACAAAAGTACCGTTATGGTATGCCGGTCAATGCCCCTTCATAGAGGATGGCAAGGTGATCATTGCGCCGGCAGGTGATGATGTGCTTATGATGTCAATTGACTGCGCGACGGGTGAGATAGCATGGAAAACCCCGAACCCGAACAAATGGGAAATGACTCACACGTCAATTATGCCGATGGAATTCGCGGGTAAAAAAATGTATGTCTATTGCGGCAGCGGCGGTGTCACGGGTGTAAACGCTGAGGATGGCAGCATTGTCTGGGAAACGAAAGAGTGGAAACTTAGAACCAATATTCCATCGCCTGTTCACGTTGGCGAGGGGGTTATATTACTTTGCGCAGGTTACGGTAAAGGGAGCATGATGCTCAAACTCAATGATAGCGACGGTGAGATCACAGCCGAGCCTGTCTTTACGCTTGAGCCGGAAGTATTCGGGTCGGAACAGCACACGCCGCTGTTCTACGACGGGCATATATATGGAGTGCGGGCCGACTGGCAGATGGCTTGCATGGATCTGGACGGCAATATCGTCTGGACCAGTACAAGTCAGCATAGTTTTAAAAAGCTCGGGCCGTATATGATCGCGGATGGTTTGATGTATATAATGGACGGTTCCGGCAAACTGACGATGGCAGAGGCGGGGCCAACCGGCTATACGCAGTTGGATGAAGCAAAGGTTCTCGACGGCATCGAGTCATGGGCGCCTATGGCGATGGTTTCGGGCAAGCTTATTGTACGCGACTTTACGCGGATGGTATGTCTGGATGTAAGCCAACATTGAGCGAACTTGCCTGCTTTTTTTGCAATTGGATGCTTGATTTGGTATTATAAGCTGGAAAGGTGTATCTATGAACAATAGACCGGGGATGACTAAATTTGAGGCGATTGCATGCGCGATAGTTGTGCTTGCTATCGTCATAGGCCTTGTTTCGCTGCTGCGGCTGGATGTTACCGGTGAAAGGGGCAGCGGTTTGCGTTCGGATTTCGTCTATGATGTCAGCGACCTTACAAAAGTCGATCCCGCTCTTATTCTGTATGACGAATCCGGCGTCACGATCATCACGGAACAAACCGGTACGTCAGCGATCGCGATAGATGGTTCAGATAATATCTATGTGACCGGCGCTGACAAGGTAGTGATCTTCGATACTGCCGGCAAACAAATTCGCCAGTTTCCGGTAAACGGTCCGGTTCGCGCCATTGCTGTTTCAACTGACGGCAACATATACATTGGCTATAGAGATCGGGTTGAGGTTCTTGACCGGGGCGGCATGACGATCTCGAAATGGCCCAGCCTTGGAAACAAGGCGGTCATAACGAGCATCGCTGTCGGGGCCGAAGATGTATTCGTCGCCGACGCAGGCAACAGGGAGGTTGTCAGATACGATCATGATGGCAATATTGTCAGCGTAATCGGCAAAAAAGATGAGGACAGAAACATCCCCGGCTTTGTGATACCGAGTCCCTACTTTGACCTTGCCCTTGCCGATGACGGCTTACTGCGAGTAGTTAATCCCGGCGGCCGCCGCATCGAGGCTTATACCTTTGACGGCGACCTTGAGTTTTCATGGGGCAAAGCATCGGCGGGTATTGAAGGTTTTTGCGGCTGCTGCAATCCGGTTAATTTCGCGATCCTGACCGATGGCAGCTTCATCACATGCGAAAAAGGACTGATCCGGATCAAACAGTATGACAGTGACGGCGAATTTGTCGGAGTCGTTGCCGCAACCGCCCGGTTTATCGACCCTAAGCAGGCACGCGTATGCGAAACGCCTGCACTGTGTCAAACGGGTGGTTTCGACGTGGCGGTTGACTCCAAGGACCGGGTTTATGTGCTCGATACCATCAGGAACGTTGTCAAAATATTTACTAAAAAGGAAGCCGGCAAATGAAGAATAATGTGAAGACAACAACGAACAGGCGTCAACTGTTTACCGGCGTGCTTCGATACGCGACACTTGGTCTGGTCGGTGTATCCGGCATTTCGCTTGTCGCAAAGAGAAGGCGATTAGTCAAAGAGAATAAGTGCGTCAATAGAGGTATTTGCAGCGGTTGCGGTCAGTTCGATCTGTGCGGTTTGCCGCAAGCACTGTCAGCAAAACGAGTCTCAGGAAAGCAGGATGCGCAAGGATAATAAAAAATTCAGCAGGCGCAACTTTTTTGCCGATGGGCTGTGGGGTACATTCCTGGCCAGCCTTGGTATCGGCGGCGCGTATCTTGCGCCAAAGTTAACCAGAGGCAACACCGTCTGGCAGATCGACCCGGATAAATGCACCCAATGCGGCAACTGTGCCACATACTGCATTCTCGAAGAATCCGCTGTCAAGTGCGTCCATGGCTATGCCCTCTGCGGCTACTGCGACCTTTGCACGGGCTATTTCGAGCAGGAGCCAAAGGCACTGGACACCGGCGCTGAAAATGAGCTTTGCCCGACCGGCGCGATCAAACGCAGCTATGTCGAGAAACCGTACTACGAATATACGATAGACGAGCCTTTGTGCATCGGTTGCGCTAAGTGCGTCAAGGGCTGTACCATGTTTGGTAACGGGTCGCTTTTTATGCAGGTTCGCCATGACCGCTGCCTTAACTGCAACGAGTGCTCAATAGGAGTTGCTTGTCCGTCGCAGGCGTTTAAGCGAGTTGCCGCCGATCAGCCTTACCTTCTCAAGGGGGACAGCCAGTAATGAAAAAACACAGCCGTTACATATTTTTTGCCATTTTATTGATGCTTTCAGTTTCGGTGCAAACCTTTGGGGCCGAGCGTTTTCCACCGCCGGAGTTTGACACCGACTATCAGCAACCTTCAACCACCGTCCCGGCTACAAGAGTGATCGTTCTTGAATATCTTGACGTGGTCGTTCTTGCCGGGGCCTTGGTCCTTGCGACATACCTGGCATTGAAGAAACGCAGCCGTAAAGGCATATTTGCTCTGATGATCTTTTCTCTGGTCTATTTCGGTTTCTTTCGGGATGGGTGCATTTGCTCGATCGGCGCGATCGGCAATGTCACTCTATCGATCTTTAACAGCGACTACGCTTTGCCTGTTTCAGCTCTACTGTTCTTTTTGTTGCCGCTTGTCTTTACGCTTTTTTTCGGGAGGGCGTTTTGCGGTTCCGTTTGCCCCTTGGGCGCCATCCAGGACATGGTTCTTTTACGGCCCGTATCGCTTCCGGTCTGGCTTGCCGGCTCGCTGCGATTATGTGCGTATACATATCTTGCAGTTGCCGTTGTCTTTGCCGCTACTTCCAGCGCATTTTTGATCTGCCGCTACGATCCTTTCATTGCATTTTTCCGTCTTGGCGGCAATATAAACATGGTCATATTCGGCGGTTGCCTGCTCATTATCGCCGTCTTTGTGGGTAGACCGTATTGCAGATTTCTCTGTCCGTACGGCGTCATCCTACGGCAGTTTTCCCGCCTGTCACGACGCAGGGTTACTATCACGCCGGATGAGTGTATTAAATGCAGGCTGTGCGAAGATGCCTGCCCGTTTGGCGCGATAACCAAACCGACCGCTCCATGGTCGGCAAGCGAATACACCCGCAGTAAGCGGCGGCTTGGGATTGTCATCGTCTTGCTTCCGGTCCTTATGGCTCTTGGGATCGCAATAGGGTATTTGACAAGCAGTTGGGCGTCAGGCGGCAATGCGACCGTAAGGCTTGCCGAGAGAATATACATGGAAGAAACTCTGGCGGTTGCCGACAGAACCGATGCCAGTTTAGCCTTTCGCGCAAATGTGACAACGATAAAGGAACTCTACACCCTCGCTGGCGACATTCGCGGTCAGTTCCGTATTGGTTTCATTTTCGCGGGCGCTTTTGTAGGACTTGTCGCCGGTATCAAGCTAATACGACTGAGCATTCGCTGGCGAAGGGATGAATACGAGGCGGACAAAGCCGGTTGCTTTGCATGCGGCAGGTGTTTTAATTATTGTCCGAACGAACATGTCAGACTGGAAAAATTAAACAGGATAGCCGATGGATCAAAATGATAATACAGAGCGTATAGAGGGGCTGCATAAGATGGCTGTTTCGATAGCGGTATTTGCGTCAATCGCCGCATTAATTCTTATTGGCGTTCTCGTAGTCAATTACATGTACGGCCGAGTTGTCGAACCGGTGCTGTCGGACGAACTTGCCGAGTGGAAACTTATGGTCGCCCAGCAACCCGATAACGAGAAGGTTATTACCCATGTTCGCCAGCTCGATCTTAAGCTGAGGCAATTGACGTTTCGCAGGTTCGATCTCTCGCGAAAGGGAAGTCTGCTGCTCTTATTTTTTCTGGGGCTGCTTTTTTCCGCACTGAAATACGCTTCGACACTTTTTCCGAAACTGCCCCATCCGCAGGGGCAGCAGCAATCGCCTCAATTACAGGAATTAAAGGCGCTTCGGGCAAGAAGAGCGGTGACCATCGTCATGATCCTTGCCAGTTGCGGCGCGATCGCTGTCTTTGTAAGGCCAAGGCCGGATCTCACAGATGCCGCCGCGACGATCGAAATAACGAAGATCGATCCGAAGGCCGCAACCTGGCCCGACCTCGAAGAGATAAACGCAAATTGGGCGACCTTCCGTGGTCCCAATGGTTCGGGTATCCGAATGACCGGCGATTATCCGACCACCCTCGATGGCAATGTGTTATGGAAAACGGCTGTGCCTCTGGCTTCTATGAGTTCGCCAGTTGTGTGGAAAGATCGAATTTTCCTCACCGGCGCCGACAAGAAGCTAAGGCAGATCTACTGTTATGATGCTGTTTCCGGCAAGCTGCTCTGGACAGGCGATATGAGTAATGTTGCCGGTTCGGATAAGGTCGATGTCATGGAAGATACCGGTTTTGCCGCTTCTACACCTGTTACAGATGGCACGCATGTTTGCGCGATATTTGCCACCGGCGACATCGGCTGTTTCGATTACGAGGGGAAAAGACTCTGGGCCAAAAACCTCGGCGCGCCCGAAAGCTCATACGGCTATGCCTCTTCTTTGACGATGTACGAAGGCAATGTGATAGTTCAGTACGATCAGGGTTATTACGACGACGGGTTATCCAGGTTGATAGCTCTGGATCTGGCGACAGGTCAGATCGCATGGCAAATCAATAGGCCGGTTTCCAATTCATGGGCATCGCCGACGGTCGTTACCGGCAGCGGAAAAGATATGCTGCTTACTTGTGCCGATCCGTTCGTTATCGCATACAACCCTGCCGACGGCAAAGAACTTTGGCGAGCGGAATGCGTCGCCGATGACGTTGCCCCGACGCAGATACTTGCAAATGGGCTTGTTATCGCTATCGAACCATACAACCACATGGCCGCTATACGCGCAGACGGAATCGGCGATGTTACCGAAACGCACATCGCATGGCAGGTAGACGACAATATACCCGACATTTGCAGCCCGGTCAGCAATGGCAAGTACGTCTTTCTTCTGGTGAGCGAAGGGACGCTGATGTGCCATGACATAACAGACGGTAAGCTTCTCTGGGAAGAGGATCTCGGTGCAACCTACTATGCCTCTCCGTCGATAGTTGCGGGCAATATGTACCTGCTCAGCGAGAAGGGCCAGTTGCTTGTCGCTAAGGCCGGTACCGAGTTTAGCGAAGTTGTCCGCAGCAGTATTGACCAGACGTGTTACGCAACACCTGCTTTTACGGGAGGTCGCATTTATATCCGAACTGTTGAAAACTTATTCTGCATTGGGAAAAAGGACTGATGGACAAAATCGATCTGACAATTATCGATCGGCTCGTCGAGTCCATCGGCACCGACGCCGAAAATGTTCTGGAAATCCTCCAGGCCATACAGAGTCGATTCAGCTATCTGCCGCAGGAATCCCTTGAAAGGGTCTGCGAGATAACCGAGATCACGCCGGCGTCCATAGCGGGCATATCGACCTTTTACGATCAATTCAGGCATAGTCCCGCGGGCGAGCATACCATTCGCGTTTGTGTGGGTACCGCCTGCCATGTCAAAGGCTCCGGGCGTGTATACGACGCGTTCCTGCGGCATCTTGACATAGCTGAGAACAAAGATACCGATGAGGAGGGCCTGTTCACTGTCGAACGTGTCGCATGTTTGGGTTGCTGTACTCTGGCGCCTGCTGTGCAGATCGGCGGTGTCACATACGGTCATGTAGCCTCCGATACCGTCGGCAAAGTTATAGACGACTTTTTGCTCAGGGAGAGTACAAAAGCAACGGCGAAAAAAGTTGCTCCCGATGAAAGCGAAGAGATCGACCCGTACGGCGAGATCAGACTCGGTCTCGGATCCTGCTGCGTGGCAAGAGGCAGCGGCAAACTCCAAGAAGCGGTTCAGGAAGTGATCGCCCGGACGCATATCAAGGCTGCGGTAAAACATGTCGGCTGTGTCGGCATGTGCTATCAGACCCCCCTGCTCGATATTATACAACCCGACGGCCAAAGGTTTCTCTATACCCGTGTTGAGCCTGAAGATGCTCGCGGTATCTTGTTAAAACATTTCAAGATCGACTCGCTCAAGACGAAACTCAGCAATTCGGTTTCCGCTGCGCTGGATCGTATCTTAAACGATCAGATCGGCGAAGACCTTCATAAGTATCCCGCGAACGTGCGTGAAAATGAGATCGCCGATTTCCTCGATATGCAAAAACATATCGCAAGCGAACACAGCGGCACGATCGCACCGACGGACCTGGACGAGTATCTATCGTATGGCGGGTTTGACGCTTTCGAAAAATGTCTGAAAGCTTCCGATAGCGCAGCGATAATTTCTCAGATCGAAAAAAGCGGATTGCGAGGCAGAGGCGGAGCGGGTTTTCCAACATATCGAAAATGGGACGCGGTGAGCAAGATCGAAGCGGACCAGAAATATGTCGTATGCAACGGCGACGAGGGCGACCCCGGAGCGTTCATGGATCGCATGTTAATGGAGTCATACCCATACCGCGTAATCGAGGGCGTTGCCATCGCGGCATTTACCGTCGGCGCCACTCAGGGCAAATTCTACATCCGTGCCGAATACCCGCTGGCGATCAAGCGAATAACAGAGGCGATCGACAGGTGTAAAGAGCACGGCTATCTCGGGGAAAATATCAAAGGCAGCGGCTTTTCACTGGACCTGAAAATAGTTCCCGGCGCCGGCGCGTTCGTATGCGGCGAAGAAACCGCACTATTAGCAAGCATTGAAGGTCGCCGCGGCATGCCCAGGCTTCGACCGCCATATCCGGCCCAAAGCGGTCTCTGGGGCAAACCGACCCTTATCAACAACGTCGAAACATATTCCATGGTTCCGTGGATATTACAACACGGCGGCGACGAATTCGCGAAGTTTGGCACCGAAGGCAGCAAGGGCACAAAGGTCTTCGCGCTGGCTGGCAAGGTTGCAAGGGGCGGACTGATCGAGGTGCCGATGGGCGTAACCATCGGTCAAATCGTAAATGAGATCGGCGGCGGCATAGGTAGCGATCTCAAATTCAAAGCCGTCCAGGTCGGCGGACCAAGCGGCGGCTGCGTACCTGCCGAATTAGGCGATACGCCCGTAGATTACGAATCCCTCGGCAAGGTCGGGGCGATAATGGGATCGGGCGGCCTGGTCGTTCTCGATGAGTCCGACTGCATGGTCGATATCGCACGATATTTTCTCGAATTCACACAGAACCAGTCGTGCGGCAAGTGCACCTTCTGCCGTATCGGCACTCGAAGAATGCTCGACATCCTCGAACGCATCTGTCAGGGCAACGGCAAAAAGGACGATATCGAACAGCTTGAAGATCTTGCGGTTATGATCAAACAGGGCAGCCTTTGCGGTCTCGGCAAAACCGCTCCGAATCCCGTGCTCTCTACGATAAAATATTTCCGCAACGAATATCAGGCACATATCGAAGGCCGATGTCCCGCTGGAAGATGCCAGTCACTTATAACTTATTCGATAACCGACGATTGCATCGGCTGTACTCTCTGCGCCCAGCACTGCCCGGTCGATGCGATCGAGATGAAACCTTATGAAAAGCATGAGATCGACACGGAAAAATGTATCAGGTGTGACGGCTGTAAAAAGATATGTCCCGTCGATGCCGTTAAGATAACATAGGACCTATTTGAAAATATGCCAAAGCTAACCATAGACAATCTGGAAGTTGAAGTCGAAACCGGCGGTACCATCCTTGACGCGGCTAACGCATTGGGAGTAGACATCCCCTCGATGTGCTTTCTAAAAGGCTGCACACCATCGACAAGCTGTATGGTCTGCGTCGTCAAAGTTGAAGGTATCGGCGGGATGGTCCCGGCGTGTGCCACTGTCGTAACCGACGCAATGGTAGTGCATAGCGAAACCGACGAAATTCGCAAGGCAAGAACTACCGCACTGGAACTGCTGTTAAGCGACCATCTCGGCGACTGTATGGGGCCTTGCCACGTTACCTGTCCGGCAACGATGGACATACCGCTTATGATCCGCCAGATAGCCGACGGCAATATGCAAGCCGCTATCGAAACGGTCAAAAAGGACATCGCACTGCCGGCGATCCTTGGGCGCATCTGCCCTGCGCCATGCGAGCGAAGTTGCAGACGCGCCAGCCACGACCAAGCGGTTTCGATCTGCTTACTAAAGCGATATGTCGCCGACATCGATCTGGCTTCCGACAGTCCGTTTAGTCCGTTTTGCCAGCCGAAGAAAGGCAAAAGCGTAGCGATCATAGGCGCCGGACCTGCGGGTCTTTCCGCGGCGTATTACCTGCTGCAGCAAGGCTATGATTGCACTATCTTTGACGATCACGAAAAACCGGGGGGTATGATCCGTTACGGTGTATCGCGCGAGCAGCTTGCAGCCGAGGTTATTGACCGCGAAATAGCGAGGATCGAAAAACTTGGCGCCGCTTTCAAATTCAACTGCCGCGTCGGCACGGACATCTCTATTGAAAAGATCAGGGATGATTTCCATGCCGTATTCATCGCCGCAGGGCAGATCGCTTGCGACGAAGGGGAATATCTTGGCGTTGAGGTCGTAAACAACTCAATGCGTTACGATAGAACAACCTATCAAACGAATCTTGATGGCGTTTTCGCAGGGGGTGATGTGACTGGCAAACGCCAAATAGCTGTCCGGGCGTCGGCCCACGGAAAAGAAGCGGCTGTCTCCATGGGGCAATACCTCTCAGGCGAAAAAGTTACCGGCTCTGCAAAACCGTTCAATAGCCGCATCGGTAAAATGGACCCGGAAGAATTAAACGGATTGGTTGCCAGTGTCAGCGACCAGCAAAGAATTACACCTTCACAGAACGATGGCGGTTTTGACGATGAACAAGCTATAGCCGAATCACTGCGATGCCTGCACTGCGATTGTAGAAAACCGGCCACCTGTAAATTACGGCAGTATTCCCTGCAATACGCAGCAAGGGGCAACCGTTATAAATCTCAGCGAAGGCGTTTCGTTCAGCAACTCGACCATCCGGAGATCATTTACGAATCCGGCAAGTGCATCGATTGCGGCCTCTGCATTCAGATCGCCCGGCAAAACGGAGAAGCCCTTGGGCTTTCGTTTATTGGCCGCGGATTCGATGTCAAAGTCGCAACTCCGTTTGGGCGCAGTATCGCCGACGGACTAAAAAAGTCCGCCGGTAAATGTGTTCAAGCCTGCCCGACCGGGGCGCTGGCATTTAACGATAATCGCAAGAAATAATTATCAATCCTGCTTTTCCGGTAGCTCAACTGTTTCCGGTTCCAGCCCGAGTCCTGCAAGAGCTAAGTAAGCGGCTGCTGCAACAACCATCGCAACCAAAGGCTCAAGTCCATAACTTAAAATACCATTACCATCTTTATCAACCATTCCGCAAAGTTTCGATAGCGGGCCAAGCAACCCCATCAAAAGACCAATAGCCCATGCAATATAACCTGCCCAGTTGATACCCTTTCGAGGACCGGCCCATCCGCCATGGCGAACGTAATCGGCAAGCATGACGCCTGCAATAGGACCAAAAGCCGAACCAACCATTACGAAGAAACCGACAAGATCGCTTGCCTTGCCGGTTGCTGCAAGTATTACACCGATAAGACCGGCAACAAGTGTCATAGGAATACGTGGAATTTTCGGCAGCATCGTAGAAAAAGCGTTAGCCGCGAGAAACGCACAGAAACCAAGCGGGCAAATACACGCGACAACAAATACCCATGAGGATGCTGTCGAAAGAATTCCACCACTCTGATTTATTGCGGCCAAAAATGGATCGAAACCCTGCATTGAGATTATATCAGGATTATTACCGATAGCACCCGCAATAGCAATTATTGCCAGAATACCCGCAACAAGTGCGGCACCGGTCACACCGACCAAACCGCCAAGTGCAACATCTTTTTCGTTTCTGCTGTTCATACCGAAGTCAGTACCGGCAACTCCCGCAGATGCGAAGAAACCCACAGTAGCCGCAAGTGCCGCGAACATTGAAAGATTAATTGCCCCTAAGCTTCCTTTAGCGGTAACGACTGCATCGCTAAAACCGGCAAGACCTTTACTATTAGCACAAGCTGCCGCTGCAATCGCAACCAAAGGAAAGATCGGAAGAAAGCTTGAAAGTTTCGCAAGCAGCCCAATACCGATCGCACCGACAAATGCCATAATCAGGCCCAACACTGCACAAGCAACCCAGTAAAGGGGTAATTTTACAAGTTCTTCAACCGTTCCGCCTTTACCTATTGCTTCCATAAAGAAACCAGCTGCCGCGGTTGTAAAAAACGCATGCCAGAATATCTGCACGATACCCATTAGCAGGCCCGGAATAAGAATACCGCCCTGCGTACCAAACGTCGAAGAAGCAACAACATAAAGAGGCATACCAGTCTTCATGCCAAGCTTCGCCGGCACATAATAAATCAGCAGGCAGAACATCGCACCCATAAACAACCCGATCACGGCAGCCATTATACTGCCCGCGATCAACGCCCCTGCCATGCCCGCCATAAAGGGTACGGACAGGAATATTCCCGCGTATGTAGGGGCTGTGTTTTTGTGCCATGGCCCGCGATTTTCAATCGGGTTCGCACTTGCTGCACTGAGGTAATTCGGTAATTGATCATTCATGTCTAATTCTCCATAAAGTTTTAGCATCCTTTAAAAACTCCCATCCGAATCAAGATGCAGAGTTCGACGATCCTTGCCAAAGCAAATTATTTCACGGACAAAGCACTACTCATAGTTTTTCAGAGGCCTCAATCTTCCAAAGGACGGATCCAGATATTACGGAACCGCATTGGATCGCCATGATCCTGTAGCGTCAAAGGCACTTTTTCAGCATGGGCCTCATACCGGGGTATTTTGTGAAAAGTGGTTCCCTTAATTTCCCAATCATCCTGGATCAACACGCCATTATGAAAAACGGTAATCGTCGCAGGTTTAACCAGTTCATCGCCGTCAAATTCAGGTGCGTGAAAAATAACATCATACGTTTGCCACTGCCCCGGGCCCCTGGACGCATTGACCAGTGGAGGTTTTTGTCCATATATCGCTCCGGCCTGGCCATCGGCGTATGTCTGGTTCTCGTAGCTGTCCAGTATTTGCAGCTCATACTTGCCCATGAAGAAGATGCCGCTGTTGCCGCGTTTCTGACCGGTTCCCTTGACGACATCAGGCGTTCGCCATTCAATGTGAAGCTGGCAGCAACCAAAGGACCGGCGAGTTCGGATCGCACCGGTTTTCGCCACAACTTCCATATATCCGTCCCTGACTTTCCATTTTGCGCGGCCACCGTCTTTGTCACTTTTCCATTTAGAAAGATCCGTTCCGTCAAATAACACGATGGCATCCGAAGGCGACCCATGATCGGACAGGCCCGGCGTGACAACCGGCGGATTGGGCCTGGTTTTGTCATGGACCGCCCATCCAGCGATCTGTTGTTCCGTACAGCCGGCGATCACAAGAATGACTACAATTAACAAACTTATTTGGGCAATCGTTTTCATATTCATTTCCCTTATTGAATAAAATGGACCGAAACCTTGCTATCCGTAAAAAATTAATCCGGAACACCGGTAGCTATCTATTTGTCAAAAGCGGCGTCAAATTGAACATTCGAAGATGTAAAGTCAATTGCTTTGACGAAATCACAAGCTTCGGTCGCTCCCTGAATTCGGTTCATACCGCAATCTTCCCACTCCACGGACAGAGGCCCGGCATAGCCTGCCTGGTTCAAGGCACGGATAATCTCTTCGAAATCCACGCCGCCACGACCCAGAGAACGGAAATCCCAACCGCGGCCCGGCTGGCCAAAATTCAGGTGGGACGCTAATATTCCGGTGTAGCCGTCCAGTTGGATCGCTGCGTCTTTCATGTGCACATGGTAGATGCGATCTGGAAACTCATTTATAAATCTGACGGGATCGACCATTTGCCAGTGGAGGTGACTCGGGTCAAAATTGAATCCGAACGCTTCACGGTTATCTATGGCTTCGAGTGCCCTTTTGGCTGTGATGATATCAAACGCAATTTCTGTGGGGTGTACTTCCAGTGCAAACCTGACACCGCAGTCATCGAATACGTCCAGGATCGGGTTCCACATTTCGGCAAAGTATTTGAAACCGTCTTCGATCATCTCATCGCTGGCCGGCGGAAAACTGTACAGCATGTGCCATATGCTTGAGCCGGTAAAACCGTTGACAACATCGATCCCCAGATTCTTTGCGGCTTTGGCAGATGCTTTACAGGCTTCAACGGCCCAGGCGCGTTTCTTTTCCGCGTCACCGGCACAATCGGCTGGTGCGAAACCGTCGGAACGAGAATCGTTATTAAGGTCACAAACGAGCTGGCCGGCGAGATGATTGCTGATGGCGAAAAGCTTGAGGCCGTACTTGTCCAGGATCGCTTTTTGCTGCTTGCAATAATCCAGATCTTCGGCAGCTTTGAAAACGTCCATGTGGTCGCCCCAGCATCCGAGTTCCAAACCTTCATAACCGATCTCAGCCATTTGTTTTGCCATTTCTTCCAGTGTCAAATCAGCCCACTGCCCGGTAAATATTGTAACTGGTCGTGCCATCGTCTTATCTCCTATTTTTCAGGTTAGATCATTTTTTAAATTTGGTCCATTTCTGTTTACTTTTCGCACTTGCCAGGAGTGTTTCCAAAAACAGCATTCCTCGAAGTCCGTCTTTGACGTCCGGGAAGTCCTTAATGACAGGGTCTATCTTTGTCCGGGTCATTTTCGCTCGTATCGTATCCGTGAAATTCAGGTAGTTATTCGCGAATGCCTCGAAAAATGCTTCGGGATGGCCGGGTGGTAACCGTGTTGCCCTGCCCGCGGCATCGCTGTATTTGGCTACATAGTCATTGCCGCGTTTCCAGAGCCGTATCGGGCCATCCAACGGTTTAACCTGCAAACTGTTGGGTTGCTCCTGATGCCACTCCAAACCGCCATTTTCTCCATAGATCCAGATGGCCAGATTGTTTTCTTCTCCAACGGAGACCTGGCTGGCATGAAGTACGCCCCGGGCGCCATTGTTGTACTTAACCAGGCAATTAACATCATCATCGAGTTTTCTTCCCTTTACGAATGCGGTCAACTCTGCGCAAAGATGAGTAATCTTGAGGCCCGTAATATATTCGGCAAGATTTTCGGCGTGAGTTCCAATGTCGCCGCCGCAACCGGATCCTCCGCTTTGCTTTGGATCGGCTCTCCATTCCGCTTGCTTTTGGCCGGTCCTTTCCAGGGCAGTAGCGAGCCAACCCTGCGGATACTGGACAACGATCTTGCGAACTTTACCGATCTCGCCATTTTTGACCATATCACGAGCAAGTTTAACCATCGGGTAACCGGTATAATTGTGCATCAGTCCGAAAACCCTGCGTGTTTTTTTGACGATCCTAACCAGGTCGCGTGCTTGTTTCGTGGTCAGTGTCATTGGCTTTTCACACATGACGTGGAAACCGGCTTCGAGGCAGGCTTTGGCGATAGGAAAATGCCAGTTGTTCGGCGTGCAGATCGTAATGAAGTCCATTCGCTCACCAACAGGCAATTTCAGCTCCTTGGCTATCATCTCCTCATAGTCGCCGTAACAGCGTTTCCTGTCCAGATATAATTCCTTTGCCATTTTTTTTGATTTTCGCGGATTAATGTCAAATGCGCCACCGACGATCTCGATTCCTCCGTCCATTCTGGCAGCCTTACGATGTACATCGCCAATGAAAGCCCCCGGACCGCCGCCAACCATTCCCATATTCAATTTTCTTCCCAATTCCATAGAGGCTCCTTTTATGAAATAAAATGATTTTTTTGCATAGCGTCAAATTGCATCGTCTCTGTAGGCAACAGTTTAATTCAAGGTCCAGAAAAAGTCAAAAAAATAAAATCCGCTTGAACTTTAGCAAAGTTTATTTAGAATATCTACTAAAATTAATATAAAGCGAACGAAATCAAGACTGCAGTCTGCCATTTTTTTCGATGTTGCCGGTACTCACAAGGCCAATACCTGAGAATAGTGATGTCACGACATTGGCCTCTATTGGAAGAAAAAGCCTATTAAGTAAAATTTAAGGGAGTTAATTGTGAAAGAATTCTTTCCGGGTATTAACAAAATTCAATTCGAAGGCAGCGAGTCTAAGAATCCATTCGCGTTTAAGCACTATGATCCCGATGAGATGGTTATGGGGAAAACGATGGCGGAGCATCTTCGTTTCGCGGTTTGCTACTGGCATACGTTTAAGGGCCTTGGCGGCGACCCCTTTGGCGGAGCGACGATCATCAGAGAGTACAACAGTTCGTCGGATCCGATGCAGGTAGCTGAGGATACGATGGATGCCGCCTTTGAATTCTTTACAAAACTGGGTGTCAAGTTCTGGTGCTTCCATGACAGAGATATCGCGCCCGAAGCCGACACCCTTTCTGAAACAAACGCCCGACTCGATAAGATCGTCGCAAAAGCGAAAAAATTACAGAATGATACCGGCGTAAAACTGTTATGGGGAACAACCAACGCCTTCTCACATCGCCGGTTTATGGCGGGTGCGGGCACGAATCCTTCGCCGGACGTGTTTGCTTACGCGGCGAGTCAGATTAAAAAAGCCATGGAGATCACCTGTGAGCTTGGCGGTCAGGGGTATGTTTTCTGGGGCGGTAGAGAAGGCTATGATACGCTCTTGAACACTGACATGGGCCGCGAACTCGATCACCTTGCAACGCTTTTGAAAATGGCCGTCGAATACAAGAACAAGATCGGCTTTAAGGGACAGCTCCTGATCGAGCCAAAACCGAAAGAGCCTACCAAACACCAATACGACTTCGATGCGGGCAACTGCATGGCCTTTCTTCAAAAGTACGGTCTATTGGATGATTTCAAGCTGAACATCGAAGCTAATCACGCGACCCTGGCCGGGCATGATTTTCAGCACGATCTGACTCTTTGCACAGCTAACAACTTGCTGGGATCCGTGGACGCCAACCGCGGCGACATGCTGCTGGGATGGGATACGGACCAGTTCCCGACCAATATCTATGACGCAACACTGGCAATGTATGTCATTGTCAAGAGCGGTGGATTTACGACAGGCGGGTTAAACTTCGATGCAAAGGTCCGCAGGCAATCCATCGACCCGGCCGATCTTTTCCATGGGCATATTGGCGGGATGGACGCATTTGCACGGGGATTAAAGATCGCGGCCAAAATGCTTGAAGACGGGGTCTTTGAAGACCAGATCAAAGAGCGTTATGCCGGTTGGGACAGCGAATTCGGGCGGACGATCGAAAACGGTCAATCTTCGTTTGACGACATGGAAAAGTATATCTTAGAAAACGGTGAACCGCAAATTCAAAGCGGCAGACAGGAAATGCTTGAAAATATCTTAAACGAGTATATTCGCTAAATTCGGTATAGGAACGTTTGCTGGGTTGGGTTGAATTTTTTATGAATGAACTTTAAAGGAATTTGTCATGTATCTTTTGGGTTATGATTCCGGGACCTCGTCGATCAAAGCTACTCTTTTAGAGGTTGATACCGGGCGTGTAGTCGCCTCGGCAAGCTATCCTCCGAAAGAGATGCCGATCATTTGCGATCAGCCCGGCTGGGCCGAACAGAATCCTCAGGACTGGTGGGATGCGCTTGTAAACGCAACGAAAATACTGCTGGACGAAGCCCGGATCGACACAGCCGACATCAAGGCCATTGGGATCACCTATCAGATGCACGGACTTGTCTGTGTGGATAAAAGCAAAAACGTCCTGAGACCTTCGATCATCTGGTGTGACAGCCGAGCGGTGTCCTTCGGCGAAAAAGCAAAAGAAACGATCGGCGCTAAAAAATGTCTCGAAGTGATGCTGAATCATCCGGGGAACTTTACCGCGGCCAAGCTTGCATGGGTCAAAGAAAACGAGCCTCATATCTATGACAAGATAGACCGGATCATGCTTCCCGGCGATTATCTTGCAATGAAAATGACCGATACGATCATTACAACCAAGTCGGGGCTTTCAGAGGGTATCCTTTGGGATTTTCCGAATCAACGGCTTGCCCGGGAAGTGATGGATGCTTTTGACTTCAGCAGCGACCTTATCCCCGAAGCAGCGGATACATTCGCGATCCATGGCGAATTAACAACGCGGGCCGCCGATGAGTTGGGATTAAAGGCTGGGACCGTCGTTTCGTATCGTGCGGGAGATCAACCCAATAATGCTTTTTCGCTGGGTGTACTCGATCCGGGTCAGATCGCCGCCACTGCCGGAACCTCCGGGGTCGTGTATGGTATCTCCGACAAACCCTGCTATGACGAAAAGTCCCGCGTCAATACATTTGTACATGTTAATAATACCGCGGAGCAACATCGATACGGTTCACTGCTTTGCATCAACGGGACCGGCATCCTGAACAGTTGGCTCAAGCACAATACTGCCGCGGGGATCGATTATCCGGCGATGAATGAGTTGGCGGCTACGGCTGCGATCGGCAGTGAGGGCCTGAGTATCCTTCCGTACGGCAACGGCGCTGAACGGACATTGGAAAACAAAGTTCTCGGGTGTTCCGTTCATGGACTCAATTTTAATGTCCATTCCCAGGGGCATCTGCTGCGGGCCGGTCAGGAAGGGATCGCCTCGGCAGTTAATTACGGTCTTGAGATCATGAAAGCCATGGGCCTGGAAGTCAAAAACATTCGAGCGGGAAAAACAAACATGTTTCTCAGCCCGATCTTCGCGAAGACTTTAGCGACGATTGCCGACGCCCGCATCGAATTATACAATACGGATGGCTCGCAGGGAGCCGCTCGCGGAGCAGGTATCGGGGTCGGTGTTTATAAGGGGTGCTCAGAGGCATTTGTCGGCTTACAAAAAGTTGACGAGGTAGAGCCTGACACTAAGGATCGACAACTCTATCGAGATATGTACGAAAATTGGTTGACGACCTTATGCCGAGCTTAGCCTCAGCGTTTTTAACCTGTCCTGCGACCACTTGACAACTACAGACGTGATTTATTACAATGGTGTTATGACGGGACGAAATGACAGTGCGAGGATCGATCCGGTTCGTGAGAAGATCAGGGCTTTTCCGGCGGGGCCGGGTTTGTACTTTATGAAGGACGCTAAAGATACGGTCCTTTATATAGGTAAGGCGAAGAATCTTCGGTCGCGGGCGTCGAGCTATTTTCAGGATGGGGCCGATCTTATGGTTAGCCGCGGCCCTAAGATCGTCGAGATGGTTCGCAAGGTCGCAACGGTGGATTTTATCGAGACCATTAGCGAGGTCGATGCGATATTGCAGGAAGCCAGGCTCATCAAGGATATTCATCCGCCGTATAATACCGCACTGGCCGACGATAAGACGTTTCCGTATCTGGAGATCACGACAAGGGACGATTTTCCGGGTGTGTATATTACTCGCGAACCGAAGGCTCGCAGTAAACTGTTCGGACCGTTTACCGGCGTTAACGATCTGCGGGCGACGATGGTGCTGCTTCAGAAGATATATAAGTTTCGCACGTGCGGGCTGGATATTCGGGAAGATGATGACAAGCGGCGGTTTTTTCGGCCCTGCTTACTGTATAGCATAAAGCAGTGCGCAGCTCCGTGCGGGGCGCGGATCGATAAGGATGAGTATCGCAAGATCATAACGGACCTTGTTAAATTTTTGCAGTCGAAGCGGTCGGTGATATTGCGGCAATTGAAAAAGCAGATGGAGGCGGCGTCAGAGAAGCTGGACTTTGAGGCGGCGGCGATGTATCGGGACAGGATCCGATTGATCGAGAGGCTTGACCGCAGGGGGAGCGTCGAGGCGAATGTTCAGCCGGAAGTTTTTGCTCCGGACCCGACAGAGGCTCTGGCCAAATTGCAGAAGATGTTCAAATCCGAATCTCCTATACGAACGATAGAGGGTTTTGATGTGGCTCATTTGGGCGGGACCGAGACGGTTGCTTCGATGGTGCAGTTTATTGACGGTAAGCCGTTCAAGAGCGGATACCGGCGGTTTAAGATCAAGGGTGTTAAGGGGATCGATGACTATGCGTCGATGAAGGAGGTGCTTCGGCGGCGGTACAAGAAGGCGATGGCGGGTGAAACGCTGTGGCCGGATATGGTGCTGATCGATGGCGGATTGGGACATTTGCACGCAGCCGAGGATGCGTTTAAGGAGATGGGGGCGACGCAGCCGCACTTAGCTTCAATCGCGAAACGGGAGGAGATCATTTATGTCAGCGGTAAGGATAAGCCGGTGAAGTTACCGTCAAACGCGGCGGCGAAGAAACTGCTGCAATATGTACGCGATGAAGCCCACCGCTTCGCTCAGCATTATCATCATATCCTCAGAACAAAAAAGACGTTGGGACAATAATCGCTTATATGTCTTTGAATAATCCTCTGATGCATGTGTCGCCGTCGAGGTTGGTTACTGATGTGTGTTTGAGGTCGGCGGTGATGTCGATTAATGTTTCGGTTATGTCCGCGTCGCCATCGGGGCCGAGGAACTTCGGCGCGATGTAGATCCTTGCTTCGTCTGCGAGGTGCGATCTGATGAAGCTTGCGATGACTTCTCTGCCGCCTTCAACGAGAAGCTGGGCTATGCCGCGGTCGCCAAGACCGTCAAGTGCGACTGTGAGATCGCATTTTCCATCTAAAGACGGGACGACGATGACCTCTGCTCCTTTTTCGAATATCCTGTCGGCTTTTTTTGGGTTTTCACTTACGGCTTGGTGGGTTGTGATGACGATGGTTGGGAAGCTCTTTGTTGTTCGCATGACGGTGCAGGTAAGCGGTATTCGCAGATTACTATCGAGGACGATACGGGCAGGTTTTTTGCCGCGCGGCGGTCGCGGGGTCAGTTGCGGGTCGTCTGCGAGGATGGTGTTTATTCCGACGAGTATTCCCTGACACTGACGTCTGAGTGCGTGGACGTCTTTTCGGCTGGTGGCGTTGGATATCCAGCGATGTTCGTCGTCGATATTTGCGTATGCGAGTTTGCCGTCGATGCTCTGTGCCCACTTGAGGATCGTCCATGGGCGTTTTGTCTGTGCGTATTTTATGAACCACGGGTTGAGGAGTTTTGCTTCGTGCTGGCAGAGGCCGATGTCAACTTCAAGCCCGGCTTCTTTGAGTTGTTCGATGCCCTTGCCGCCGACATGTTCGGAAGGGTCCGCGATGGCGATGAAAACTTTTTTTACTTTGGCGTCGATTATCGCTTTGGTGCATGGGGGCGTTTTGCCATGGTGGCAGCATGGCTCTAAGGTGACGAACATGGTTGAGTCTTTCGGGTTTGCGCCGATCTCCTTGCAGTCTTCAATGGCGTTTACCTCGGCGTGTGCGTCGCCGAATTTTTTGTGCCAGCCCTGGCCGATGATCTGGTTGCCCTTTACGATGACACATCCGACGGCGGGGTTTGGCTCAACGTAGCCAATGCCGCGGGTTGCATGCTTCAGGGCACGCTTCATATAGTTTATGTCTTGACGGGCATATTCCATTCTTACTTACCGATCATTTCTATGAAGTCATCTTCAGTTATTACTTCGACGCCGAGTTTTTTTGCTTTTTCAAGTTTGCTGCCCGCTTTTTCGCCGGCGAGTACGAAACTGGTCTTTTTGCTGACGCTTGACGCGGTCCTGCCGCCATTATCCTTTATCGTCCTTTCCATCTCCTGACGTGTAAAATTGGTCAATGAACCGGTGACGACGATGGTCTTGCCGGCCAGGGTCAGGGCGGTTTTCTCTTGGGGTTTTTCGGGTTTCAGGCCGGCAGCGAGCATTTCGGCTATGATTGCTTTATTTTTTTCGTTGCGGAAATATTCGAAGATGCTCTCGGCCATGACCGGTCCGATGCCGTCAATTTCGGTTAATTGTTCAGCATCTGCTTCCATTAGAGAGTCGAGGGTTGTGAAAACATCTGCGAGAATCTCTGCGGACTGGGAGCCGACGTGGCGGATGCCTAAACCGGCGATGAGTCGCCAGAGGGGTCTTCGTTTGCTCTTTTCGAGGCTGTCCATTACGTTCTCCGCGCTTTTGTCGCCCATTCTTGGCAGTTCCGCGAGTGGGCCGAATTGCAGCTTGTATAGATCGGCGAAATTATTGACGAGTCCTGTTTCGACGAGCTGGTCGATCAGGGCAGGGCCTAAATTCTCGATGTCCATCTGGCCTCGTCCGACGAAATAGTTGAGTCGTTCGCGGATTTGAGCGGAGCAGGTATCACTTACGCAGCGGATGTAAACTCCTTCCGGATCCTTTTCGACTGGCCCTTTGCAGATGGGGCATTCGATGGGGATCGGGAATGGTTCTCTATTTTGGTCTTTTTTTGTTCTGACCTCGATGACCTGCGGGATGATCTCGCCGGCTTTTTCGATAAGTACCGTATCGCCGATGCAGACGCCGAGGCGTTTTAGCTCGTCGAAGTTGTGCAGGGTTGCTCTTTTTACGGTTGTCCCGGCTAACTGTACAGGTGCTAAATTCGCTACGGGTGTGAGGGTTCCGGTCTTGCCGACTTGAACGTCGATGGATTCTACGGTTGTTTCAGCTTGCTCAGCGGGGAACTTGTATGAGATGCACCACCTGGGTGCGCGTCCGGTTGAGCCGAGGGTTTCGTGCTGGTCGAAGCGGTTTACCTTTATGACCATGCCGTCGATCTGGTAGTCCAGAGTGTTTTTCTTATCTTCCCACGCTAGGCATATTTTAAGAACAGCTTCGATGTCCTCAACTTTTTTTATGTTGCTGCTTACGGCCAGGCCAAAGTCTTTGAGCTTTTCAAGTGCCTGCCAGTGAGTTTCCGCAAAAGGTGTGCTTGCCTGTCCGATACTGTACGCAAAGAATGAAAGTTTACGGGAAGCGGTTATTTTCGGGTCGAGAAGTTTTAGCGATCCGGCTGCGGCGTTGCGCGGGTTGGCGAAAGGTTCTTCGCCGGCATCTGCGCGGAGCAGGTTAAGTTCGGCGAAAGATGCTTTGGGCATGAATACCTCTCCGCGGACCTCGATGGTCTCCGGGGCCTTGGCGGCGTTCGTTAACAGCAGTGGGATAGCCTTTATGGTGCGGACGTTGGCGGTTACATCGTCGCCGGTTCGTCCGTCACCTCGTGTTGCCGCTTGGGTAAGCTTACCGGATTCGTAGCGGAGGCTGATAGCCAGACCGTCGATCTTAGGCTCGACGACGTAATCGTAATCTTTGGAGTCTATACCTTTTGCAATGCGTTCGTCGAATGCGCTCAGTTCGCCTGCATTGTAGGTGTTATCT
>DRGS01000171.1 GCA_011053245.1 Phycisphaerales bacterium | reverse complement strand
TTATCTGAACCCTTACGCTGATATTTCCGGCGTGGGCAAGGTGGTTGTTTTTGAGTTGGATAATCGCACGAATTATCCTTTGCTCTCGAAGACCATAACCGACGAGCTTAGCCAGGCCCTTCAGAAAAAGCATATTTTCACTTTAAGTACGCTCCATCACACCGATCCGAAATGGCGCAATCTTGATCTTGACGTTTCTAACTCTTATTCGCTTGCCGAACTCGCCTCTATCCGGCAGCAGTTAAAAGCCGATGCCGTATTATTCGGTTCGCTAACGAGTTACGAACCGTTCCCGCACATGCTGATGTCTTTGCATCTTAAGTTAGTCGATCTCAGGAGCGGCAAATTGCTCTGGGCCATCGAGCAGGTATGGGATACTTCCGATAAGCGTCTGGAGCTGAGGATGAAGCGGTATTATAAGGACCAGGTGCGAAGCGGCTATGAGCCGATTGACTGGGAACTGCTGATAACCAGCCCGCGAAACTTCAACAGATTTGTTGTTTACGAGGTATCGGCGACTTTACCGGACGTAAATCGTTATGCGCGGACGCCGTCTTCGTCCGAAAACCGTTTGAACTTTAGTGGAAAATCCGGGATTTTGCAAAAAACTCTTGAATTACCACAAAAAGCTCTTAAGTTTGCAGCAGAACTTACGACGATAAGGTAGTGAGTGACTCTTTTTATTAACAGGGACAGTACGAAATGAATTCGATAGACATAACCAGTAATATACTGCTCAGCAATGGGACCGGTAATATCGACCGTTCAAAGAAGAACGAGTCTTCTACCGGCTCAACTGACGCAGCCGATGCAACTTTAAGAGCCGAATACGCATCAACAATCCGCAAGGCCCTCGAGTCGGAGCAATCCGACGCCCAAGCCGTACAACAAGCCAGAGAAGCCCTGATCGCAGCCCAGCTCGACACCTACGAAAACATTGAACAATCCGCAGAAAATATTCTAAAGTTCGGCATATAAAGCAATTATATTCCGGTTGGCCAAGGATGGCTGCCGAAAGTGTAACGGAGTACAATTATACCGGCGAGGATTTTGGAATTAGGTGTCCCCTTTTATCCTTGCCTCGCCTTTTTTTTGCGCACTCCGAACGTTTAGGCGTATTACGCCAGAAAATCCAGCATCATACCGTAGCTATTTTTGGCTTTCGGGTGATACGGCCCGGAAGCCTCGCTCGGCCCGGATTCGCTTAGATCGGTTCCACCGGCAAAATCGTGTGCGATAACCGTAAGCGTTCCGCCCTCACAATCAGCTTGGTGCATAGCTGTATTGCTTATCGGACCTGGCTGAGTTTTCATTTTTTCCGCCTGGGCTTTCGGCCCATGCAACGGCTCGGAACTTATGACTGTACAAACTATTCGCTTGGTCATTTCATCACCCCCCAAAACAATGATAAAACACTGCAACAGCTTAAAACCGCTGTTAAACCCCATTTCTGATGGATTCATTATACCAAAATCGGGGCTGAAATACAAGAAAAAAATGCCATTCGGGACTTGAATTGTTGGGGGTTTTTTAGTAAAAAGGTGGATATGATAAGTGTGGAGAAACGATAATGGAACTTCTTGCGAAATGCCCGCGATGCGGTGAGGTGATACATCTTAAGCTGGGCGATGCCGATAAGCGGAAACGGTGTCCGAAGTGCGGCAATCTCTTCAAGGTGCCCGATATAGATCATTTGCAAGAGGCTTTGAAGGTGATCCAGAAAGCCAAAACGAGCATCTATGTCGATCAGGATGGTAAGAGTTACGGATGATCGTGGTGATCGTTGGCCCGCGAGGGGATAGGGTTTAGGGGTTAGGGGATAGGGTAGGGAAATTGGCTTTCTCTCCGAAATTGGGTTTGTTTTGGGTTTGTTTTGGGTTTGTTTTGGGTTTGTTTTTTTTGTTGGTTTGGGGGTAAAAATCGTTGTAAGTATTTCCACTGCAAGTAGTTGCAGTGATTCTCTGAGTTGGGAAATTGGGTTTGCTTCCCAGAAAAAGTATTTTTAAAAACGCGTGAATCCTCCGGGAAAGTAAGGGAAACCCCCTACGGTGCAGGGGGCTAAAATTGGCTTTGTTTGGCTTTGTTCCGTTTTGGATTTTGGGGTGGAAATCGCTGTAACTTCCTATACCGCAAGGGGTTGCGGTGAAATTTGGGCCTGTCAAATTGGCTTTGTTTTTCATGTTTTTGTTTCGCGAAATCACGTTTTTATCCAGAAAAGGTGAGAGTTCCGTGATGTTTTGCGGTGTTTCTGTTTTTTGTTGTTTTTTCATGTTTTTGTGTTCCGTTACTCGCACAATCTATCCTGATTGTTATATGTATATTATACAAGCCAATGAGTCTTTCGTCAAGTGATTTTTATTTTTTTTTGACAGGATAACCGGATTTTTTTAACTCTTTCAAGCAATAATCCAACGGCCTCGTGCAGTTCCTTTTCTCACATTTTCCCCAGAACTTTTTAACGTACCTAATACTGTTCTCACACGATGCTGCCATTCTGGGCTTTTGGTTCCACAACGGCAACACACTTCACACTTATAACCATCATCGCATAAATCGGGATATCTTGCATTCACAGCGAAATATATATCTTTGAGAGCAAACTCGCCTCTTCCTAAAAAAACAAATTTATCTCGGATTAGATTTAAATACAGTTCACGTATTTTCTTTATTGATTCGGAGTTTTGTTTTTCATTTTAATTTTTGTTTTACCTCTTATGGGTAAGGTACTGTTCGGTTATCCGTAGTCTGGTCTTTCCCATTGTGGTACAAAGAATTGTCCGTGAACAGACCTTGTGTCTGGGTCATTTGTGTGGATGAGCTTGCCGGTGTCTTGTTCATACTTGAAACGACTATATATCTCACCGTCTACAGCAAGAATCTCCAGTCTACCCCTCTTGATCTGCCAAGTATTCTCATTGTTGTTACGGCCCTCATCAATCTGGCCGTTGGCGAGAAATGTAATAATTTTTTTCTGGTTTCCTTCAGGATTGAAGAAAAATAGAAAACCCCGATTACGCAGGATAATCTTGCGAATCCGGCGGGACTGGATTGGCCACTTGAGAGGACCCAAGAACCAGGAGAAGATTGCAAGAGTGGCGGCAAGGCCGATGCCCGCCAAGATGTTGAGTATCAAGGCTCCTGTCGCGGTACTTGGGTCAATCATGTTTTCCTATCTTTCTGCCGAACACTACTCTATAAAATGGTAGAAACAGACAACTCTTTCTGCGATAACAATTCCCGTTGCTTCTTAAATATTTATTCTGAGCTATTCAAAGGACTCAACCTATCGAACAGCCTTCTCGGCTATTTTTTGTCGGGTGAATCTGCTGGTTGACTTTCTGGATTTTCGTTGTATTTTTCTCTGTTTTCCTCCCACCATTTGAGATATAGGTCACTACTGAAGAAGTTCTTGTCAATCTTAGCTTCTTTGTTTATAAGTCGGCAGGCTCGATTAAGAGTCCTGAGACTTTGTGTCGTGGCAATGGTTTTCTGGAGGAAATCGAGCCTTTCAACTTTCGGGAATCGTTCTTGCTCCCAAATAGCCTTTAGGAGTGTGGGGCGACAAATTATCTCACATTTGTTGAACACATTGATAAACTCTGTAAGTGAGGCACTTACAGGGTCAAGGTTGTAATACTCTTTCCAGTGGACGATAATTTCAAGCCTGTCAGTTGCTTCTAGACTAGTAAAAATCTGCATAACAGACCGATCTGCAATCTCTTGGAATTTGTTGTTATCCATATCTGCGATCTTGTGGAGAGCATCTAATGAATCGCGGTCATCGTTTGACGCATTTATCAACAACAAACTAAAGTTACTAATAGTCCTGACTTCATCTATTGCAATTTTTGCATCGGATATGAGCGTCTCTATCTGCTCCACTTCTTTGGACACCGAAGTAATCTCGGCTTTGAATTTAGTCACCTCCGGAGCAATCTGCTTTGTCATAAGGAAAGAAGCACGCTCGGCGGCCACTTCTTGGACAGTTGCTTTTATTGCCGGTTGTTCGAATTCTTCTTCTATACGAGCACGCACTTCCTTGGTGAGTTGATCAGTTAAGTCTGATCTCATTTCATGAATTGTATTATAGGTAAGAAATGTGATACAGGCGATGCCCACGGTAATAATAGTACCTATAATCCAAGCAAGCGTTTTATATACTGTTCGAACGCTTTCAATCTCTTTGTGGGCTCTATCTACAATCCGTTCATAGCGGTCTAATTCTTTATTTTCTTCTTTAATGTTTTCTTCATTCTTCATAATAAAATCCCTTGTTCTAAATGAAGGTTTCTGACACTTTTAATTATCCCTACTTGTGGATTTGGCTTTTAGTTCTTCAATGCGTTTTTTGAAGTCCCATGTTTTAAGTTTCTTTTTTACGGTGCTAATTCGTTTCTTTGCTTGTGAGGTTGAGTTTTCGCCCGTCCGAGTTCTGCGAGTGAGTTCCCCTTCCACTCTTCTTGTATATAGTGTATTATTCTGGTCGGCTTCGTGAAAATAATTACAGTTTTTATTGTGGCATACATATAGATACTCAAAGTTAACACCACCAGCATTACCTCTAAGGAAAAACTCAAGTTCATGCTCACATCGCGGACACAGCGGTACAATGGGTTCGCTTTCAAATATACTATACTCCCAGATGATGCCGAAAACTTCGTCTTTTTTCGGAAATTCAGCATCTTGCTCTTTAAGATTGCCGAATTTTGCTTTTATAAAATTCCAAATAGCAACAACAAAAAATGGTACGAAAAAGAGGGTGACGAGAGCCCAGCCTTTAGTGGTCACATCGGAAAAGAGAAATATCCAAAAGCCCACAATGGCGGATTTGAGCCAGCCAGAAACAAGGCCCCAAATTAGTACCGACAAACCAAGAATAACAGTGATAGCAACACCTGCCAAAGTACCAACACTGACATCGTATCCGAGCTTCTTAAGGATGTTTTTTGGCATGATTACTTACGCCCCGCTAATATCTCATCTATTATTCTTTCTATCAAGCCTTTAGGATTGCCTTTAAGACAGAGTTGGTGCATTACCTCAGCTATACTTAATCCCATATCTAAGAGGTGTTTTGCTTGTGCACGAAGGAGGACTACCCGTACTGAATTTATCTCAACCGTTGGAAGTTCACGCTCCTTTGCTGATGCCATTTGTCGTTCCAGTTTGGACAAGCGGAGTGAAAACTCGGAATCTGGTGGTGCCTGGCTTTTAACCTTTTTGCGAAACATTGGGGGTACGGCTTCTACGGGTTCTGTGATCGCTGCCTTCAGGGTTTTAATGACTTTGCTGCGGAGTTTGTCGCCCCACTTGGGGTCGTTTTTGTCATAAGTGATGACGCGAAGGGCTTGCAGGTCGAAGGGGACATCTTGCATGGTTTCTGAGATCAGGACGACAGGTTTTCCTATGGCGTGTGCGAGACCGAGTTCATAAAAGACGTTTGCGTTCTTTGAGGTGAGTTCGGCGAGGACAACTTTAGCGTCTTGAATCATCTTCCAGATATCGCCCATGATGGGTGTAGGAAGGAAGAGGCTGTCACCGCGTCGGGGGTCAAGTCCTGCCTTTCGAATTGCAGGGTCAATAATTGCGTTATAGTAGAGGCCAAACGGATCCCTGAAAGGCATGACGACGAAACATGTGCCATCTGTTTGTTTAGCGGTTTTCTTCTTTGGTGCTGCTTTCTTCTTCGCTACTCTTTTCTTTGCCATATTCTCCCTTTCCAGTGGAAGTGTGATAGCTGTTTCCGTGCTTACAGGGTATTTTAGGGGTTGGGGGTTGGTTGTCAAGGGGAATTCCGTTAAAGTGGAGGTACACGTAGTCGTAACGCCTGAGATTGCCACGTCGCCTGCGGCTCCTCGCAATGACAGTTGGGAGGTTCATTTTAATTGTGGAGCATAGATTCCAGCCTGCGCTGGAATGACAAAAGGGGATGGTATGGTTAAATCCGAAATTCGAATATCGAAATCCTAAACAATCTCGAATTTTCAAAACACAAAGCACAAAACATGGATACCCGCCTGCGCGGGTATGACAAAGGGGGAGTCGTGCGATATAGATTCCCGCCAGGGGCATGCGGGAATGACAATATTTAGAGGTTTGCGAAAATTGTTGAGCCAGAGATTGCCACGTCGCTTCGCTCCTCGCAATGACAGTTGGGAGGTTCATTGTGTCGTATGCGGGCCTTTGGCCCTTACCCCGCATTCAGGAATACCCTTCGACTACGCTCGGGGCAGGCGGGGCTAAATGAATCGGAATCGCTTCCGTCTCCGTTTACACTACGACGCGACAGGTCGCGATGTTTATTTTAATGTGGATTCCCGCTTAAAGCATGCGGGAATGACAAAGTCATTGATCGGTGGGCACCCGTCTTCGCCATCCTACTTCGTTAAAACTACGAAGGATTTAGGGCTTCGACGCGACAGGTTGGCCGGCCCTACCAACTACATTATGTCGCCCTTCGGTTTTTTGCACCGGCAAGCTTTCGCTTGAAGGTGCCACACGATGACAGTGGGGGTTTATTGGGTCAGCGCTTTTGCGATTGTTTGTCCGAATTCTTTGGCTGCTTGGGGGCCTGATGCGGTTATGAATTTTTTGTCCTTTATTACGTCGGCGGTCTGGAATTTTGCGCCGAGTTTCTTTAGAGCTTTGGCTTCGCTTTCGTAGCATGTGGCGGAGATGCCTTTCAGTAAGCCTGCGTTGGCGAGGATCCTGGGGGCGATGCAAATTGCGGCTATGACCTTGTCCTTAGTGCAGGCGTCGGTAGCGGTTTTGAGGGCGTCGGGGTCGTTGTAATACTGCATTGCTCCGCCGCCTCCTATGAAGACTATTGCGTCAAAGTCGTCGACGTTTATGTCCTTTACGAGCATTGTGGATTCGGCATTGCGGCCGAGTTTGCCTGTGCAGGTTCCGATCTTTGTGCTGGCAATGACGGTTTCTACACCGGCGGATTCGAGGGCGGCTTGGGTGTCGAAGAGTTCTTCGTCGCGGAATGTTTGCGCGGCGATTATGAGGACGGCTTTTTTGGGATTGGTTTCAGACATGGTTATGGCTCCTTTATTAACCTGATGTTTGGGGTTGGGGATTATCGTTTTGGTTTCCGTGTTTTTTTATCAATATGAGGTTGCGGACGTAGATTCCGATCTGGAGCGTGAAGGCGAGTATTAGGACGGGTTTTTCGATGTGTATGGAGTAGACGGCGAGTATGATGCTGCCGACGATTGACATGTACCAGAATGCGATGGGGACCTGCGATCTTTTGCGGTATTCGCTGACGAGCCACTGGAGGACGAAGCGGCCGCCGAATATAGCTTCTCCGACGAATGCGGTTGCCTCCCACCATGGGTCGAGCTTTACCTGTAAGATAGCGTTTTGAAGTGCGGTCGTTAATGCGTCTAACATGATCTTTCTCCGTATTAATGATAGCTTGTTTCGATCTTTGAGCATGATAAAGTAATTTTGCGGGGAATTAAAGGGTGGAGATAAAAAATTTCGCACGGCGGCGGTTGCGAAAAGTGGCTGGGGCGGTTATAATCGGAGCTTATGGCATTACTGAGAAGACATAAGTATATTGTGGCAGCCTTGGCGATCTATTGGCCTGCGCTGTTTATCGTGACGCATATTCCGATTCCGGAGATTGCGCGGAAATCGGGGCTTTCGGATAAGGCTATGCATTTTTTAGCGTATCTTGTGTTGGTTTCGCTGACGTGGCTTGCGATCAGTCCGTATTCGAAGGTGCAGTGGGGCAAGGTTAAGTGCTGGTTGGTGCTTGCGGGTGTTGTTTGGTACGGGGCGATCGACGAGTGGCTGCAGGGGCGTGTGGGGCGAAATGCGGATGTTCATGATTTTGTCGCGGATCTGTTAGGGGCGTTTTTCGGTTTGGTGGTGCTTTCGGTGTTCAGCTTCTGGCCGGCTTTGTTAGTGACGTCGGCGAGTGTTATCTTTGCGATGACGAATTTTTCGCGGGCAGCTTTGATCGGGGGCAGTGCGGTCATCAATACGGCGTTTTATTTTGTCGCGTATCTGTTCCTTACATTGGTGTGGGTGCAGTATCTCGACCGCAATGAGTTTTTGAGTGAGCGGTTCGGTAAGGGGTCAAGGTGGTTCGGGGCAGCAATCGGGGGGCCGGTTCTGTTATTGGGGGCAGTTAAGATCTGCTCGGTTTTTATGGGCAGGGTCATCTGGTGGACGGATTTTTTGACGGCGGCGGCGGCAATAGTTTGCGCGGTGGCGGTTTCCTATTTCGTAACGCGGATGCTTTGGCAGGAGGAATAACGCACAGGTTTTATTTGAAGGGGGCGTATAGGGGGTCTCCGATGAGGAGCATCTGCCATGAGTTGTATGGATTTGTTTTGTAGTAGGCTTCTGCGAGTGTTCGTCCCCTTAAGAGTTGTCGGAAGAATTGCTGCGGTGGGGGGAAGGCACCGAGGTATGGTTCGGCGACGGCTCCGATGGTTGCGGTTATTCCGTCTCTGAGCATTGCCGGGCACCACTGGGCGGAGGTGGCGGATCGGAGTTTGGTTGCTTCGAGACTTGCGATGTGGTATCCGACGGCGCCATCTACGAAATCGAACGCGTCTATGTATTTTCTGAGGCTGTACCACCCGCAATATATGGCGGTGTCGGGGCATGTGCCGGGTGCGAAGAGTTTCAGGGTCTGCTGCTGAGTTACTTTCATCGAGGAGTCTTTTCGGAACAGTTCGGCGGCGTCCTTTATGTACTGGTCGTATATATCATATAAGCCTCCACCTGTTTTGCCGGAGTCGAAGTATGCGTTTCCGTTTAGGCCCTTTGCTTCGGTGGCGATGGCTTTGTCGATCAGGCTCTGGCAAATTTTGTAGGTTGGTGCGTCGATCCTTGAGACCATGAGGGTCTTTACGCCGATCCAGAGGAGACGCTGCTTTAGTTCGTTTGGCTGCCATCGGTAGAGTTCGTAAGGTTCGAACATGACCATTGAAAGTTCGCTGTCGAGTGCGGCGTCCGTTTCGATCCCCTTGATCATGTCGATGTCATTGGTTAGCTGGAGTATCTGGCCGGTCAAGCCGGAGATGGTTTCGAGGGCCTGATAGTAACCGTTTGCGATTTTTTTATCCGTTGGCCAGTTTTCTGATTTTGCCTGCTTGAAGAGTTTTGCTTTTTGCTTGAATCGGAGCTGGTCGACATCGGTCAGCGGTATGGCGATGCCGAGTTTTTCTTTCGCGATCTGTACGGTATTGACCTTGCCGTAACAAACCGAGTGAAGCGAAAGCCATTTTTGCAGATGCTGCTGTCTGAAGGTTTGTTCCTGTATGTTCCGGGCTCTCTTGAGGGCGTCGTCGAAATCCGATTGGAGTGTCCTTACGGCTTTTTGTATCGCAGGTGTAGCCTTTGCAGGCGGGTGGTAATCGGGGTTGGCAATCGCTTTGACCTGGCTAATAATGTTGGCGAGTTGCTCCGATTTCGGGCGGAAGAGTTTCTGCAAGGCGAGGGTGTCTTTGCTGCGGTCAGCCAGAGGCTTTCGAGGGCCGACTTTATAGGGGACCCCGTAAAGGGTTAGCAAACATTTTATTTTTTCGCTACCTTTTAGCGTTGATAATCTTTGGCGAACGGCGGTAGCGATGATCTTATTGTAATCATTTCTGCTTATTTGGTCCTTCAATCTCGATCCAAGGTTTAGGGCGAGGATATTGTTTTGGGGTACGGATCTTTTGCGGCAATAATATTTTGCCAGGCGCATAGAGTCGGGGTTGTTATTGTTTGCGATGACGAGTATCTGGTCCGGCTGGAGGGCAAGGGCCGAAGATGCAAGCATGGCAAGGAAAAAGCCTATCGTAAGTATTATTCTGTTCGATATATTCATTTTAATCCGACGAAGATAACTCCGGGATATTGTATTCCAAAAGAGCATGGCCGTCAAGATTTTGCTGGACATTTTTGTTCGTCACGGTTACATTGCAGAAATGCTTTGTAAATTGATATTTGCGATGGTTTTCGAAAGCACATGAGATTATTGTTATCAGAAAGGCAATAATATGGTCGATGGTATAGGGAGTCTGAATTCGATATGCCGATTTTGGCCCCTTGTTGTCATATCTTGTGTCAGCGGGGCAGTCGCAACGGTAGTTTGCCGGAAGATAGCGATAAAACTGGGAATTGTTGACCGGCCCGACGGACTGGTCAAGACGCATACAGAGCCGACCGCATATCTTGGAGGGATAGGCATTTTTGTTGGGTTTGCCGTTGGTATCTTCGCGGCTATGTTATTGTTACGGGGCAAATGGCTGGCGGGGGTAATGTGTGGCGGAGCGATAGCGTGTCTGACGGGTGTTATTGACGACGTTGCGGAGATCCGCCCGTGGCAGAAGGTACTTGGTCAGGTTCTTGCGGGCGCGGCATTGCTACTTACAGGCATCGGACCGAATCTGAATTATCTGATGAAACCTTTGGGGGTTGAAATGCCGGCGGCAATTGCTGGCGTGGCGGGATTTGTGGTTATTCTGATATTCGTATTGGGTGCAACGAACTCTTTGAATTTGCTTGACGGTATTGACGGGTTGTGCGCTGGCGTTACGGCTGTGATCGCTTTTGGTATGTTGGGACTGGCGGTACTGCTGGGCGAGCAGGTGCCGAACTATTACGGGGGTAGTATTTGTGCTATTGTCGCAGTTGTACTGCTTGGAAGTGTTTGCGGATTTCTGCCTTTTAACTGGAATCCGGCAAAAATATTTATGGGCGATGCGGGCAGTTTGTTTCTTGGCGTTGCCATCGCTTCGATGATGGTGATGTTCCTTGGTGCAGGTGTGGTGTGGGGCGTAGCTTCGATAGTGATATTCGGATTGCCGATACTCGATACAACAGTGGCGTTTGCCAGGCGTGGTATCAATAATCGTCCGCTTTTTGTTTCTGATCGTGGTCACATATACGATCAGATGATGGATCGTGGGCTATCATTAAAGAAAACCGTAAAGCTGTGCTATGGAATATCGGGGGCGTATGCCCTGGCGGGTATTGTCATTAGTCAAATGAGCGTGAAGTATGCGTTGGCTGCGGCGGTTGGGGTGTTTGTGATCTCCGGTGTGGTGGTGTGGCAGAAGGGGTTTTTGAAGATGACCGGTTTACGCGGAGCGGTTAGCAATAAGGATTGATGCAGATACGACACCGGTTTTATCGTATCATGTTTTCCGTTACCGGATTTGATGAGCCTCGCCATTTAACAAATCTGATAAAATAATCAAGAGATTCGAGTATCAGCGGTAACGGATCGCTCAAAGAGAAGTCGTCATAATAGCAATTTCGATGCAGTTGGAAAATCTTCAGTGCTTTTCTCAGTTGTCCTTTTTTAAGTAATTCGAACAGTGCTATCCCGTCACCAAGAATCCATCTGCATTTTGCCTTTTTGTTGGGAGTTGTCATCCTTGGGCCGAGTTTGTCGATAGCTATGAGATACCATAAATACGGTATGTTCACACCCGATACAACCGGTAATGCTATCGATCCCCAGGGGCGTGCATTGATCTCGGTTAGTTTGAATTGTCCGTTCTTATCGGGAATAAACTCCAACTGGGCTATACCATGCCATTTGATCGCATTCATCAAAGATACAGCTTTTGAGATCAGTTCTTCGTAATCTCCTGTATCTCTGAGCGTGGCATTGCCATGGATGTCTGTTTCTTTGTGTCGTATTGGTTTGCAGGAACTATTGGCTACACATTGGCCATTTTCATAAAGCAGGCTTACCCAGGCGATCGAACCGGGAAGGTATTCCTGTATGATCGGCCATCTTTCCGGAGGAAGCTCGAATTCGTTTATCAGGTTTTTAAAGTTTCTTTCTAATTCCTCATAATTATTTACGATGCGTGTACCCTTTGAACCGTTGCCTATTCTCGTCTTTATCACAAGAGGCCATTCGTTTTTTTGGCGAAAGCGTTCTAAATCCGAAATTTCCGAGATCCTAAAAATTTCCGGTACCGGGCATCCATGCTTTTGTGCCAGTTCAATGCAATCGAGTTTATCTTCCACGAGGTCGTAGGTTCTTTGCTCTGGAAGTGCTATCATTACTGACTCAGGGAGCCTTTCTCGCCATTTGCAAAAAAGACCGACATCTTCGTGACATGGCAGTAGTACCTTTGCGCCTGTTTTTATTAGTGCCTGGCATGTTGCCTCGAAGTATTGCTCTGGATGAGTAAAAAAGTTCGGCAGTTTCGTAAATGACTTGCAGTATCTGGACACTCTGGACATTGCCAGTGACGAGTTGTCTCCTACATGCACTTCAACTCCCATCTGGCCGAGGGAGCGTATTACTCCATAGGCATTACGACACCAGCCGTATGTTACAAAAGCCGGAGGATATTGATCGTTATACATGTTTTTTCTTGCCATTGCTCTTTGTGTTAGCCTCAAGGGTTTGAATGTTACATTTATTAGAAACTTAACTATTGTTTTTCTTTTTCAAGATAAAGAACGCATGACTCATATCTTCCGGAACCTGATAAGACTTTTCTATAATAAAGTGTTTTTCAAGACATTTTTTTATGTTGGCCATCGAGACTTCAGGAGTTTGATTTATTTTCCAGAAGTTCTGGGTTTTACCGTTTTCAGAGTGTTTTAAAGACAATCTTTGTAATATTTTTTTCAAGGATATCGGAAAAGGAATCGAAAAAGTCCGCGGGTTTTTGCCGGTTATTCTGAATCGGATGTAAACTCTCAAGGTTTCCACGGGCAGTGTCAATAGCAAGTAATTATTTGTTACATGGTGAAGTTGCGAGATCGAATTTTCGAAATCAGCAAAAGGCAAATGTTGTAGAACACGTGCGCAAAGTACAAATGGATATTGGCCTTGGCTGAATTTAGATTGCAATTCGCTGATTGGCACTACTACATCTGGACCGAGAGATTCGTTGATGTCAGCAGTGCATGTTTCGACTCCATAGCATTTTAATATACTTGATACAATCCTGTTGCCAATACCTATTTCCAAAAGCTTCTCAGGTTTTCTTGTAAGTATTTCATTGGCTTGGTGCCAATAGGTAATCATCCGTTCTTTTGAGACATAGAAAGAAAAGTCATAATAATCAGGCGGTATATCGCTCGGATCCAGTTTTTCGTAATTATTTTTTCTTGATAGATTGTTATCCATTATGATTTTCCTGAGATATAAAAACAAATGGTTTCGAAACTGTTTAACCCAGTTCACCTTTATCCACCGGGTTGGTTGACCGATACTTCAAAAAGCGAATGAAATAAGAAACAAACTCCGAAACGGTAGCACGAATATCATTATTGCATATATCGTCAAAGATATCTTCCTTGCCTGGCATCAGTAGTTTAGCTGCTTTAAGGGGCTGCATCTTTGCTAAGAGGCTTACGCTAAGTATTAAATCACCTAAATACCAGCGAGCGACTATACTGTCCTTGTAGTCTTTAACCATTTTCCGGGCCTTTTCAAGTCGGTTCGTTGCCGCAAAATATGTCATGGCCGGGAAATCGACCCCACAGGCAATTGGCAGTGCGATACTTCCCCAAAGTCGCGGATTGATCTCTATAAACCACGCTTGTTCTGTTTTTGGATCCCATTTAAACTCAACCATTGCAAGCCCATGCCACTTAAGGTAATCAAGCATTTTATGTGCATAAGATTCCATTTCAGGATTGCTGGCGGATTCTCGTAGAGTACTTGTTCCGCCGGTTATTGTTTTTTCTCGTATTCGACGATGTGTGAAAGACGCTATTCTTTCCCCCTGCCAGTAGAGGCATGAAACTCCCCACCCTTCGCCTGTGACTCTTTTCTGAACTATTGGATATCGTTTGGGAGACAAGTTATACTGTTTGATGATTTTTTCTACGATGGCAATGATCTCTTCTTTGCCCTTGCTGTAATAAACGCCCTTGGCGCCGCATCCCCGTCTTAATTTTATGACCACAGAGGTTAATGTGTTGTCAATGGCGTCTTTAAGTTCACTTATATTTTCCCATTTTATGATAGGTGCTGTTGGAATGTTCAACTGCATAGCTAATTGGGCAGAACACATCTTGTCGTTTGCTCTCACAATAGTTTCATAATCAGTAAGTGGAATCATCACGTTGTTGGGGAGCCGGTCGCGATATTTAGCGACGACCTCTCCTTCATCATGGCCGGGCATATAGAAATGGGCTTGGCATTGACTGAGAATGTTTGCGATATCCGCTATGAATTGTTCCGGTTCAGACTGTGGATTCGCATGGACAAAGTGTGCAGTTGTATACCTTGAGCACTGGCCCATCCCGAATTTAGTTGTGTCGACAGTGGCAACGCGCAAACCCAGACGGCTCAAGCTACGGATGGCGGCATAACTCGAACGACACCACGCATATCCAACTAATACATCACAATTTGTGTTTGACTTTTCGATATTATTTTCCAATTATAAAACATACATTTGTTGTTGCGGTTCCACCGATGTTGAGAGTGGCTATTTTTTTTGCGTCTGATACCTGGTAGTTGCCGGCGGTGCCGGCGGCTTGTTTGTAAGCGTCTAATAACTGTCTTGTTCCGGTAGCGCCTACGGGATGGCCGCATCCTATGAGACCTCCTGATGGATTGATGGGGAGTTTGCCGGTCATTTCGATGGTTCCATCCTCTATGGCTTGCCATGATCGGCCCGGTTCGGTTAATCCGAAATGGTCTATTGCCATATATTCCGAGGTTGTAAAGCAGTCATGTGTTTCGATCGCATCGAGTTGCCAGCAGTTTTCTATCCCGGCGCGGGTGTAAGCGTCCTGTATTGCTTTCCGAGTCATGGGCAGAACATATTCGTCATCGGCTGAGTCGTTTATTTTTTCCGAAAACATGACAGGCGCGGTTGTGTGCCCCCATCCGAGTATTTTCGGGATGCCGTTGAGATCGAGGTTGTTTTTCCGGGCGTATTCGGCGGCAAATTTTTCAGATGCAAGATATATGCACACAGCGCCATCGGTTATTTGCGAGCAGTCGGCAGTTCTGATCCTTCCGCTGACTTTTGCATTGTATTGGCCCAATGTGTTTGCGTGTTCTAAATTCATGAACCATTCACGAGCCTGTGCGTTAGGATTATTTCTGGCATTTGCGTAATTGATATTAGAAATGGCGGCAAGGTGCGAGTTGTCAATGCCATATCTCTTGTCATATTCGTCGCCGAGTTTTCCGAAGAGTTTGGGGAACGGGAACTCGACGCCATCTGACTCGACCTCATACCATGCCGCGGTTCCGAGGAAACTGCCACCCTTTTCCGGGCTGACGGTTTTCATCTGTTCGACGCCAAGAACAGCGGTCAGGTCATACATGCCGGCTTTGATGTGTGCCATTGCCGACATTGCAGCCAGGGATCCGGAAGCACAGGCTCCTTCAAGACGACAAGTGGGCAATCCTTTGAAAGCAGGATCAAGGTCGGTAAAAAAGGCGCCGAGATGGCTCTGCATACAGTATAATTCTGCGGCGAAGTTCCCTATGAAAGCGGCGTCTATATCACAAGGGGCAATATTCGTATTGGCAATGCTGCCTTCGTATGCCTCGCGCATCATCGCTACGATGTGCTTATTTTCCCTTTTCCAGTTTCTTGCGAAATCGGTCTGGTAGCCGCCCAAAATGTATACGTTTTTCTCTTTCATTTGTATTTCCTATCATCTGGCGATAAAATACTTTCCCCAGTTATGAGGTTTTTGGATATCTTCATTAAAGTTACGCAACGAATCCGGTACCGCAAAATCTTTCTTTTCCAATAATTCTATGACGTCTTTTTTGCCTCCGAGCATATCAACTATAAGGCTTGGCGGAGCCCAGTTAAATCCCGATGCCATAACCCGGTCGATCTCGGCAATTCCATACTGTTCTTCGGTGACTTCGCCTACGCGACTAAACGAGTATGACACGTACAAACAGAGGATGTCTTTTACGATCTCAGCCTCGATCTTAGTGGTATCCATGATTGTCTCAAAAGCTTGGCGGTACCTTCCCAGATGTATGAAGTTTTTTGTTTTTTCGACGAATGCCACATGAGGTTTAATAGACGGAATGTAATCGCAGGTCGCAGGATCAAGGAACGTGTACTTGCCGCTTTCAAGTTTTTTATAGAAACCGCCCTTTGTCTTATTGCCTAACAGCCCATTTTCGATCATCTTGTCGATATAATCGGGCGGTACCAGCGAATGATGCATTTCGTCATGTGTATTTTCATAGAGGCTTTGAATGATCGCCCTGTGAATATCCATCCCTACGAGATCGATCGTTGCCAGCGGAGGCATCGCTCTGCCGGTGTAAGGGCCGATGAGGTAATCCATCATCTCAACGCCGTAGGTAGCCGCCAATGTCGCAATTCGATTGAAAAGCAAAAAGGCAATTCGATTGCCCGCGAATCCTGCTACATTTCTTACTGGAATAACAACCCTTCGAAGTTTATTCTTTAGAAAGTCCTTCATAAATTCAAGAACATCAGGGTCGGTGTCAGGCTGAGACGATATCTCACAGGCCAACATTTTACCGGGTGGATTGTAAAAATGCGTGGACAGAAAAGTTCTTCTGAAATTTTCCGACCGCCCCTTAGGCAACTCTGTCAAAGGCAGGCTCGAAGTGGTTGTTCCGACAATCGTATCAGATTTTTTATACTGGTCCACCAATTGGTACATTTGCTGCTTTATTGCCAGATTCTCACTGACGCTTTCTATAACCAGATCGGCGTCTTTTAGTGCATCTTCAAGCAAGTGGTCATAATCGCCGCAAACAATATTACTGGCAATCACTTCCGAGCGGGCCTGAGCCATGGCTCGTTTCAATCCTTTTTCCGCACCCTGACAGGTTCTACTCAGAAAATAAACCTTTATCCCCTGCTGAGCAATAACCCCGCCTGCTAAACTTCCGACGGTTCCGCTTGCACCGAGAATGGCAACAGTTTCAATTTTATCAATCATATTTATCCTTCTTATTTGCCTTTGGAACGATCTATCCAGACCGCGACCCATTTGTCAGAAACAACTTTTGAGTTCCAGCCAAGCCGTTCTTCAAAAAGTTTTCTGCTTGCTATATTATCAGTTGTTATCCCTCCCCCACGGATACGAACTACGCCTCTTTTGAAAAATTGATTCGTTAAATACTCGGCAAGTTTTACGGCATTACCGCCCCCCCTGAAATCGGGGTGTATAGCTATGGGCATGAAAAACCCGATCGGGCCATTGGCCGGCGTGCCCTCTGCTTCGGCAAATTTGTCTCCTTTTTTTTCTGTGAACATCTTCGGAATACTTTTTAAGTGGTCATAAACTACTTTTCGTACAGCGTCACTTGTCAGGCATCCGAGCAAGATACTCCAGCAAAGTGGGATGCAGTAACGTATTGCAAATCGTTTCTTGATACCGGGCCTGAGCGTTCCAGCGGTGAAACCTGCAATGCGTTCTGTGCCGGATTCGACCAGAACCGCCCCAAGGCTTTCAGGTTCGCTAACAAATAGTTCGTAATAGCGTTTTACAATGCCAGGTTTTAATACGGAAAAAATTGATATCGAAGCCGGAAAACAATGCCTGTGAACATCCACAACTCCATCAATATCCAGCAATGTCATGTCCCGTATTTGAATTGCATTAGAATTTTCGGTCATTTATATTTTCACAAATGAGTAATATTCTATTGTGAAGCACCGCCTGGAACACGCCGCACTTTAAATGTTCCGCCATAGTTTCGACCAGCTACGACATACATAGATGAATCCGGTGAAAACGTTAAATTATTTAGTCCCCTACAGCCGCTATCCATGCCAAGATGTTTTCCGGTTGCCGTATCCCAAAAATGAATAGCATTGCCAGGATTTACGCCAGCAGCAACAATAGAGCCATTGGGGCTAACCTCCAAGCATGTCAGGCGATGTTCATTGAATGCCAATGACTTGTCCTTTGTCATGAACTGTTGAACCTCATTGCCCGATATTGTTTCAAAGCAATACAAAGCTGTGCCCTCTCCGGCGGCATAAACGAATTCGGCATTCGGTGAAAAGGCAACATCTGTAAGATCATTTGCCGTTTCTATCTGTTTTTCCCAGAGCATAGTTTTTTTTTCAACGTCTATTATCCCCACCCAGCCTACATTATTTTTCATGCCGGCCACCGCGATAAATAAACCATCTTCAGATATTACAGTTTCATTAAGAACCGTGGCATCCTTTTGATAGTTCAAAGTTAATACCTCTTTGGGATATTCTGAGCCAGGGCCTAATATCGCCAGGCGAATACGTTTGGTTGAGGAAGAACCGGTTTTGCCTATAAAAGCAAGAGCTACCCATTGACCGTTACGAGTTACGGATAAATGCTTGCATAGCCAGTTATATCCAAATGAAAATGGCTTATTTTTATTACTTTGTTTTAAGTTAGTAACAGTAACGGTAGCAGGTTTATTGGAAGGCGCAATAATAATTTTCCCCGAATCCAGGCAAAGCAATTTTTCTGAGGGAACGGTTTGTATGATCGGCTCAGAGTCAAGCTCTTTCCAGTCCCAAATGTAAACATCATCCGAATCAGATATTGCTATGAGCGAATTTCCAACGGTATATAATTTTTCGATACCTTCATTGGGAGCATCAAGTTCCTGGACGAGGGTAGACCTGTAATTGGCAATAAACATCAATATAACAATTACAGCAAAGCATAGGGCAAACATCATGGGAGATTTTTTTTTATTTTTCATAAGCACCTTAAAGTGTTTTAGACTTCAAAAGACTATTCCGGTATAGCATTTATTTTTCGCATAGTTTCAATGTATTTTTTTATGTTCTGCTTGGAGTAATATTGTACTGCAGAATTCCTACTGTTTTTGCAATATGTATCCAATTTCATCTTGTTTTCATGTAATTCCAGAAAAGTTTTAGTTAGCGCCTCACTATCACCGGGGCTAATTACACAACCACAATGATGCTTACTTACAACTCGTGAGACTTCACTATTATTACATAAACCAATTATACAAGAGCCAGCTGCCATGTGGTAATATATCCTATGCGGCGATATCAGACATTCTGCGCCTGAGGCCAAGGTCACCATTGCAATGTCTGCCATTGCCAATGAAAACGGGACAACTTCTTCGGGAAAATATGGTAAAATGAAAAGGTTTTTTAAATTCTCTTCGGTTTTGGCTTTCTCTACAAGATGCTTTTTAGCTCCCTTGCCTATAAAGAGGAAATTTATTGAGTCTTTATCCTTCAATTGAATTGCTGATTCTATAATTGTTTCAATATCATGAGTTTGCCCAATATTTCCAGCGTACATTATAGTAAGCTTGTCTATCTGTCCATATTTCTCTGCTAAGTGGTTTTCTTCCTTATTCAATGGTTTGATCCACCCAACGTCAGCCCAATTAGAGATAACCTTGATTTTCCCATATGTAGTCTTACTGAAATCACATTTTTTTTCCATGGTATCCGCCATGTACCCTCCCAGCGTGAATACCACTTCCGCATTTTCCCAAATCTTTCGATTCATGTTATTCCATAATCTAGCTATGAAGGCGTTTTCTTTTAAGGGTCCAAACTTTATTAGAGTGTCAGGATATATGTCATAAATCAACATGACGTATTTCTGCTTTCTAATGCGTTTAAAAAAGTAACCGATAAACCCTGCAATTGGCGGATTTGAAGTCAAAAAAATTAATGAATCCGATGGTTGGGACATACACTTGATAAATGCACAGAAACAGTATTTGACCCAGGATATAATTCGAGTCATATAATTTTTTTTGTTATATTGAGGGGCCTTGCAAATAACCAAAGATTTATCGCAATCACTCTTTAGCGTATAAGGATTCCCCGTGAACAATACGCATGGATTCCATGTCCGAGCTAGTTCTTCAGCCAGTTCACGAAATAAAGGGCTGGCCCCCTGATTAAGAAAAATGATCTTTGGTTTTAGTTTCTGATTTTTCAAGCCTGATCACCAAGACAAGTCATATATAGTATTTGTTTGTACTTACTTTCGGATATCTGTTTTAAAAGTTACTTTGATCGTTTTATAAATTCTTTCATTAGATGATATGATCGACTTTCAGCGTCCTGACATTTAAGCAACTCTTCAAGTGACCTTGTGTGTTCTTTCTGTTGTTCTTCTGTGAATCTGTCACGAATAAGTTTTGCCGGAACCCCTCCCATTATGGCGTACTCTGGAACATCTTTGGTCACCACAGAACCGGCTGCAATAATCGCTCCGCGTCCGATTTTTACTCCTGCCAGAATAATACTTCCAAAACCGATCCAGACATCATCTTCTATCGTGGTAACCATCTCTTTCATACCGTCTCTACCTGTGAATCTGGAAGGTATACCGACGATATCAAATCTATGATCACCTCCAACTATCGCGACATTAGCA
>DRGS01000170.1 GCA_011053245.1 Phycisphaerales bacterium | reverse complement strand
GCACTTAACCGCCCCGCTGGCCATCGCCTTTTTCTTGATCCCCTCAAGCTCGTCACCCTGACCAAGCTCAGCCGCAAAAGCTATCACATCATAGTCATAAGTTTCCTTCAACCACGGAAGGATAACACTCGTATCAAGCCCGCCGCTATACGCCAACACAACTTTTTCATTCTTACTCTTACCCATTGCCTTGATTCCCTCTCAAGATGACCGATATTATTTCTGACCGCTAACTAACGCTGATTTCTCAGCTTTCGCAGATTATACACCCCGCCCGTCACGAAATACAATCAAAAATCGTCCTTCTCATGATATTTTCATCGCCTGCTGCACCCGTATATATCTTATATTGTGCCATCGCCTGCCGGATAAACATCTCAGCCCCCGTCACGCACCTCGCGCCCTTAGCCTTGGCCTGTTTCAGCATCAGCGTCTCAACCGGGTTATACACCGTATCGAACACCGTCATTCCCTCTCGAATGCACCCCTCCGGCAACCCGCTCGCATCCACATTCGGATACATTCCGATACTCGTACAATTCACCACAACATCGGCCTGCATCTCGCAAAGTTTATCCAACCCGGCATACTTGCACTTAAACTCCTCCGCAAGCCCCGCCGCCTTTTCCACCGTACGGTTATAAACCGTAACATCGGCGCCAACATCCATCAGACCGGCAACTACCGCCCTGCTCACCCCCCCTGCCCCGATCACCGCAACGCTAACTTTATGCAGCTCATGTTTACCGATCCCCATCGCCGCTGCCAATGCATCTATCGCCCCTCCGCAATCGGTATTGTACCCGCTCACAAGCCCGCCGAACCCAACCTTAAGCGTATTAACCGCACCGATATCCGCTGCCAGACTCTCAAGAAAATCGCCCGCCCGTTCGGCATAAGCAGCCGCATGCCCCTTATGCGGGATCGTAACACTGAACCCCCGAAAGCCGAGCCAATCATCCCTGCTCACGACATTCGCCATAAACTCATTAAACTCCGCCTGCTCACCTTCGACCAGCAGCGGAACATAAAGCCGGTTACTCTCATCGCTATCGAAACAAGCATTAAATACCGCCGGACTAACCGAATGCCCCACCGGACAGCCGATCACCCCGTAAACCTCCGTTTCAGCATCTATATGATCCCACCGATAACGCTGCTTTAATTCTTCTACGCAAATCTGCCCCGGTGCCGTAGCATTTTCGTCATCGACCGCCGCAAAACTAACCAGCGACCCCAACTTCTTCGCGAGAATACGACTGACAAGCCCCGCCTCACCCATACAGAACGCTATCGCATCGGTTCTTTTATTTCGCAGAAGATCAAAAACTTCAAAGCAATCGTTTATATGCGTCGCCGTGTAGATCAGCTTAGGTATCGCCTGCGGACACGCTTCGATTATCTCATCGTAAAGTCCCGCCATATCTTTAAATTTGCCCTCAAAATCATGCGCCGAAAGGATCAGCCGCGTCTTACTCTCAGCCAGCGCCTCCTCCACCCGCTTCCGCACATCGGGTTTGACGAAATTCGCGTATTCGCAGTCAACGTAATCCACCTGGCACTTTATCGCCTCAACAATAACATCGACCCGCAGATCGGCCCGGTGTTCATTCGCTCCACCTTGGGCCTTGTCGCGACATGTAACTATCAAAGGCAACTCAACCGACCTCGCGCAGCCAAGATACGCCTTCAATATCCCCGTATTGAGCGTCTCAAGGTAATCGACCCGAAGTTCAAGCATTTCGGCCCCTGCCCGACTGGCGGCATTGATTTGAAGAGAAGCAACTCCAACATCCTTAGCAGCGATAGGTACGGCAAGATAAGTCATAATCAAACTATATAACCCCAACTATCCCACATTGCAAGAAAAAATCCCAACAAACCGTAAAGCCCTCCCCTGTCATCCCAGCGCAGGCTGGGATCCAGACTCACAAATCACAATGAACCTCCCCATTCAAACCGACTCCAAGCAGCCCGGACTCCTTCTGAACCACAAGCATCGTCAGCGGTGGCAGCCCTTCCAATAAACATGAGAATATGATGAGAACCTGAAAATTTTATAAAAAAAATGGCTCATCCGGCAGCCAGACATGCAGGGGCATCTGACTCAATGCTTTTGCCCAGGCTGTTTGTATTCTGCCTGCGCACAAACAACCAAACCCATAAACATCAACAATACAAATGCTATTTTTATATTCATGCTAAACCTAAATTATCAATCCGTAAACCATTCAGACGCCATACGTGCAAAATCTATCAAGTTAACAATCTCGTCCAGATTTATATCGCCTGGGATTGCAACGCCCGCTCCATAAGAACCGCCCACAAAACTGTCTGCATACAGCTTCGATACATCATCATCGGAAAGCTGATAATTATAAATCCTGAATTCGTCGATCTTGCCTTCATAGCCCCCCCCCCCCGCCGACGCCATAAGCACCGATCGTAAAGCTCTCGATACCTTGAATTGGCCTTGTGTTCCCCAATGTTTCATGAAAGAGAGAACCGTTAAGGTAAATTTTCATCGAACCGGTCGTCGTGTTTTTACTGAACGTCCAGTGGTTCCATTGCCCGTGATAATCTGTAGAGTTAGCTGCTTTACTCAAGGTATCATAACCGGTCGCATCCTGACCGGCAACGAAATGCACAGCACCATTTTGCCATGGCAAATGCACCAAAAATATCCTCGACAAATCGGTCCCGGTAGCATAAAACGCGATTGAATGTTCGTTCGTAATATCGATAACATCGCCGTTTTGCCACAAACTGATCGTAACCTGCTCAGAAATATTATCGAAGATCGAAATCGGCACACCGATCGCATTTGTACCGTCAAAATAAACGCACGAATCATCGTACCCCTCAACCCACGCAACACCCGTCGTATCCACATCGTTTTCAAATGCCGAATTGTCCCCAGCCGTCGCTCCCATCCCTTCATCGAACGACCAATGAGCCGACAGAACGCCCTGCAAGCTTGGCCTTTCAAGCCAGTTATCCGTTATAACAAAAAGATCGCCCATATCCACCGAGTTATCGCAATTAATGTCGTTTTCAAAAACAGGAAGGTTTACCCCCGTCAATCGCCACTGAGAAACAAGCCTCTCGTCACCGTCAGTATCGAGATCGACATTGAACGATAGCTTAAATGTTTCGCTCTGTCCGTCATAATCGCACTGCCAGAAATCATTACCGTTTACCGATTGATCGACATCCGTCCAGCTGCCATCGACCTTCCTCTGTAAAGTGAATCCTTTGTAGTCAGGCAAATTCGTTATCGTTACCGGAACAAAACCCAAACCGCCGCTAAGATCGAACTCCGCGCCTCCGCAGGCTTTTATCACTGTCGGATACCTGCTGACAAGCTCGCCGCTGATAACATTAACTTCAATATCATTTGACGTCGCTTCCCTATGGATCATCTCCCACCCGTCCTCGTAACTAAGCAAAGCTGCCGAAAGATTTGCATTGGGCCCGTAATAATCCGCTGCATATTGGGGCACTATAACATAAACAACCTGCGCCTCGACATAATCGCCGGGCTTAAGCTCCGTAACACCCGATGGCAACGAAAGCTCAACATTTGCACTCGGAACACCACCATTATTAGTACCATATACGCTAAAGTATGGCGTGCTCTGGACAACTCCACCCAAACGCCCCTCGTATTCTCTAACAACAAGCCCGCGATTGGCCCATGCCCCGTAGGCAGACGTATCCTTACTATTAGCCTGATGAAGCGAAAACCAATTCACAGAACCTGTACCCGCAATGGATGTCCTGCTGTAACTTAGCCCACCCTTTACCGGAGCCCATTCTTCAACAAGGCCATTTTCATCGCCTCTCGCCATCATTTCAAAGTTATGATTATTATACCCGTCCGAACCCAACTGAAAAAATGCTATACGGTTATTATTACCCGAAGGATTCGCGTCAACCGTTACAGCTCCGACAACATCGTATCGAAGATCATAGACAGCCCGAATATAATCATCCGTCCGCAAAAGCCGCGTTCGACAGCTCAACTTAATATTATCGTTTGCAGCCGTCCCCGCATACGTCACGTCCGTAATATTCGGACAGTACGCAGAGTACATGCTTTTCATATTACTGTTATAGAATTTGCTTCCGTTAGAATCAAAAACCGTCAGAAAATCGCAACCGCCGACATTATTCGTCCACCACCACTTTTCCGGAGTATCCTTATTCATATTCCAAACCATCATCGGCCTTACATCATCGACCATCGAACGGCCCAGGTTAATATCAGGATCGTATGTGATCGATTCGCCCCACGAACCAAGAGACGCCTGATCCCAAAGCTGATTGCCTCCCCAACCGACCAGGCAAAGCTGAGCATGTGACGCCGCAGGCGCCTGCCCCCAAAAACCGTTAACACTCGTATAGACAAGCTCAACACTGCTATTGGCAGGAACGGTTACAATACTCATCCCACGAAACCAGGACTGAACGTCAAAACGGGTCCCGCTGCTCGAATTGTGCCAGTCCTTCGATAGCTGAACAGGAATACCCAAAGGCTCATTGTCCGTATCGCAAAGAATCGCCGAGATTCCCGTTATACCGCACACTCCCAGCTTGCTAAAACACAAACGGGCTGGATACGCAAAGTCATAATTGTTTGTAATGGTAAATTTGACTCGCTCGATCCTGTCGTTATCAATGTTCGTCCTGCCAGGGCAATTGTCATTCCTCAGATCGATCTTTCTAAACCCAAGATTCTTGTCGTATGAAGTGGTAAGTTGCGATGAAACAGGCCACAACTGCTCAGCTGAAACCGACGGAGGAGAAAGCTCCGATAGAAGTATCTCCGAAACCCTCCCCGAACAATTCTCTCTAAGAGGATAAACGATCACACCGGCAGTTTTTTCCACACCCTCGGCCCAACTCGCAATATCGTAATTAACCGTACAGCTTTTTGCTGTAGTATCACAGCTTATCTGACCTAAAGATTCCGCCATAATGACATAACCCGAATCGTCACTGCTTTTTGCAAAACCTTTAGCTGAAGCAAATTCAACAAACTCGGAGTATTGATCGTCAAAATCGACCGTAAACTCAAGACCTGCATCTGTAAGAGTTGAATCAGGTGTGAAAAACAGTATAAAAGAAATACGGTCCGGCCATGCCGCAACCTGAAAATACCCCTTACCAGCAGGTGCTCCCGTTTCAAAATTTAACACCTCAAACCAACGACGCTGAAAAAACTTACCGCTTTCTATCAGCATACAGTTTCTGGCGTCAGGATCGGCGGATACAACCTTGTATTTTACATCATCGCTCTTGACAGAACATTCGATCGAAACAGCCGGCAATTCAGAAATAACATCGTTGTCTTGACCCAAGGCCTCCTGCTCGGAATATCGCTCCGCCAGCGGACCGAAATTATTGATCTGAAAATCGTCATAGTCAAACGACAAACCATAGCTGCTGGTCTGAATATTGAAAACATCCGCAGAATTCCGCCATCCGTCCTTCCACCACATATAAGTGTAGTCAGAAACGTTATCCCATTTGGAAGTGGCGTTTACCTGAATAGAAAAAACAAAAATTGATAAAAAAAACAACACATTACGCTTCATCAAAAAATCCCCTAACAGCAACTGCTTCTATAATTCTTTTTAGTAACCGTTCACGATTTTTTCTTCATTTCCTTCGAGCCTTTCATGGTAAACAAATTCCCTCTTCCCAAAAGTTGCGATCCGTTTTTTTACTTCAGCCCTGGACATTCCGTGCTGGATGTTGGGTATTCATTTTTACAACCTGTTTTTTGTCCTGTTATCCTGTCAAAAAACCTGTCAACGGCCACTCCTTCTATAGCAAAAAAACCGCTAACTACATTATAGCTAACGGCTTTACAAATTACAAGCTTTTTCGGGGGTTTGGGTAATTTACGCATTAGATAGGCTGGCTTTGATAACACCGTAGTTCCTCCAAATCACTCTACTTTCTACTATCTAATGCTCTACTCTCGCAGGCCAAAGGCCTGCCTCCAAAAAAGCCCGAAGGGCGGCATAATGTAGCCTCACCCGCAGGGCGTGGTATAGAGGTTTCATCAAAACATAATGAGCCCGCGCAGCGGGCGCCATAGAAAACAATGGTAATACAGCAGCCTTGCGATCCGCAACGGTATATAGAGGCAATGGCATGCAGGACAAAACGATTTTTTTGAAAATATTTATGATAAAGCAGAGAATATATGAATCAGACAACAATCGTGCCGAACACTATTGGGTCAGGAGCCTTTTTGCTCAGGACATTCAATCTGCACAACTCCAACTATGCATTAACCGGATGAGCCATTGTTTTAACTGCTGATCGTGCTGTCACCGTTGTCCAGACGAGTCTCAGTAATGGTAATACCGGTTTCGGCAATCGCCAAGCTTGATATCACTACAATTAGTACCGCTGTAATGATCTTTTTCATAATTTCTTCCTGTTAATTTTCTTAATAGTTATTTTAGTGCTTTCTGTTCATCGCTCGAACGTTTTAATTCGGTTCGTACATAAATATGATGCCCATAGAATCCTGGCCGCCGCCTTCCCACGGCACAATGTGTGCCTTTACCCGCAAAACTCGCTTCGATTCGGCCTCCAACTCGGGTACGGCCAACGCGTATTGGTTCTTGACGTGCGACGAGCCGGCGATGCCTTC
>DRGS01000169.1 GCA_011053245.1 Phycisphaerales bacterium | reverse complement strand
GGTGTCCGCTGGAAAACCATATCGACTATACCGGCGCCGGTGATACGGTTGGAGAATACAGTTAAGTCATCTGCCTTATATGAATCAGCCTCGAAGTTATAGAGAAATTCCCGTATCTTTTTCCCGCCCCGTTGAACAAAAAGAACGGCCTGATTGACAAGGATGGCTGCTATGTTTTCCGAACCATACGAAGTTTGGAACTTTGCCTTTACATTCGTCGGACTAAGGGCCTCCTCATCTTTCGACGCACCTAAAAGATGCTCCCCGCCGACCGTACCAAAGACAAGCGTTTCCTTGGCTAACATCCACCTGATTCGGTTCTGTTGACCTGTGCCTACCAACGTAAATTGAATGGCAGCATCGTCGTTAGTACCTAATGCAAAGTCTGTAAAGTCTCCTATCGCACTGCCCCATGTAGTAAGGGGTTCGGACACATTGCCCGCAAAGGTGAGCCGTTCTTCCGAAGATATAGTAACGTCTATGGGCCAGCCCCTCCGGTTTGAAAACGACCCTTCCGACCACCGATGAGTAGCCGTAGTATCAGCAAGGGTTTTCAGGACTGTCGCGGATGCAGACGTTGAACTTGCTACAGCGGTTATTTCCACTATACCTACATGTGACGTGTCTCGAACGGATAGCTGAATTTTGGCGGGCCCGGATACAAACCCTGACATAGTTACCCTGTATTGAGCATCGTCGACTTCTTCGGTTCCCGATGTCTCAACATTTCTCGCTATTAAATTCACTACGGGGTGAACCGTTTCCCACACACCACTGTTCCCATACTCTCTCTCAACTTTTACTGTCCCAACCCAACTGCCATCGGTAAGAAAATCCCAAGTCGTCCCTTTTGTAACCAGTATTTCCGATGACGATTCGTTACCTGCAAACGAATGAGAAACAACTTCATCGCCGGAAGCGTGGACCAGTTTGAATAACGCACCTGTCTGAGATTTGGATGTATCTGTGCTGCCGGTTGGGATATGGCCCGCAGTAGGATGTGCAACAAAAGGCGAACCGCCGGATGCAGTCAATGTAATATCGCCGGTGATAGCACTCGGAGTAATCGTAAAAGCCAAATCGCTGTTCTGGTCCCGAAACGGTCCGGTCCTCAAGTCCGTAGCTTCTAAAACCCACGCCGTATCGCCTGTTCGGGACAATTTTCTCGGTTCGTAAGCCGGGTGGGTAATAAACATAACGTCCGCGGATTGAGTAAATTTCAAGTCAAATAAATCCGCCGTCAGATATGGTGTCGTTAATTCAAAAGTGGTCTCTGTGAAAAGCGTGGCTATTTCCGCAGGCGTTAGTATATCACTGAACAGCGCAACCTCGTCGATTTTATCGGGCCATACATTAGCTATTGTGTCGGTAGCCATGCTTGCACCGATAGCAAACTTACTGCCAAGATTTTCCATCTTGACGTAATCTACATCGTTCGTCGCCGTACTTGCCGCTGCCGCCCCGTCAACATACAAGATAATAAAGTTTGCAGCAGTAGCGCCTGTCCATGAAACATTTTCGCCGTCATACGTGCATGTAACCAGTCGCCAGCCGTTTTCCAGCACTGTATCACTTGTTCTACGAGCAAATTTGTCTACGTCCTGATCGTGCAGCCTCAATTCAAGTTTATTCTCCTCTGTAAGAAACAATATCCACTCTCTTTTTGCGTTCGTGTCCCACTTGGACATTATTATCGACAGGGCGGCGGTGTCCGTTACAAACACCCACGCACTAACGGAGAACGTGCCGTTTGTCCCCTCGATAAATGTAAAAGCATCAACGTCGGGTGTCTCTGGAGCGTCGCCGCCCGCCAGATTCAAGCAGCCGGTCCCGACTTTACCCGTTTCACTCAGCGTATTCGTAAAGGCGGTAGTATCTAAATCGTGAGTATTACCATCGTCGTCAAGAACAGTCGTACTTCCGGCATTGTCATCAAGAAGCCAGTGCCCGACTATATTATCCAGATTCGCGCCGCTGCCGCTAAAATCGGCCTGTCCGGTTCCCCACGTAATCGCCGCACCATCCTTGAAGAACCGGATACCCTGATTATAAAATTCCAGAATATATGTATCGTCCACGGAATGTTCGAAAGGAACAAGCCGTGATTTTGCGCTCGCTGATTTGCAATTAGCAATATACTCAGTGCCCGGACGGCGCTCCGCCGCTCCGTAAATGAGCGGGGTGAAGTTCGTCATCGTTTTCGCACCGGAGTCATAGCGAGCCTGGTCGCTGCGAGAATCCATGAGGGGGCTCAGCTTGCCTCCGTTAAAACTTCTGGTTACTACTTGGACTTTCATTGTGCATATTCCTTTCTATAGGATAGGCAAAGAAAAAGACCGTAAGGGGGTATAGGCCCCTATACGGCCTTATCTATGCCTGTCGTTAAGTTCAGAGCTGCGCGGCTCTAAACCGTTTTCATTATTTTAATCTTCCATCATAGTTCCCATGTTAAACAATTATACGTCTCCTCAATTTCGGGCTGCTCCGTGCCCTGCCGCTTCAACTCTTGCCAACCGAAGTACGCGTAGCACAAGGATTCCAGAGCGGGCGCATCTCCGAATCGTACATTTGCCGGATTTTGCAGGACCTCATCTTTTAGCCGAATCGACAACAACATTTCATCACCAACAATAATAATACCGTCTCGGCGGGCCTGATTGATCTGCGGCAGTAAAGTCATAAAAGGCTTTTGCTCCTCTTTCCCGAATGACAGGGGTGAATAAGCCAACTTAATCCGACGCTTGGCAAGCATATCGCGCAAGGCGTCATCTGCCTCGTCGGCAAAGATAAAATCACCGTACGGATATGTCGCATCGCGGAAAGAAAACTTCACTGTCAGCCATGCCAACGAATCGACCATCTCGATAATATCAGGTGATTCAAACTCGTCGATCAACACAAGGGATTCGTCGCCGGTCGTCAAACCAAAAACACCGATAAAACCCGCTTGTTCTCCTGCGGGCATGGCCATCCCAATCAGGAAACTCCGATATTTTCCCAATTCCTCATTACTGAGTTTTTCCTGTTTCTCCATAAATCAACTTCCTTCAATAGAATGTATGCCGTACCTCAGCGCGTCGGCGGCGTGATCGTCCAGTTTCAGCGGCGCATCGCGACCGTCCCTGAGCTCTGAGCCCTCTTGCCATCTGTAAGATAACATTTCCCGGATTAGATTTGTGCAATGCGAAAAAACAAACAGTCTCGGCTTGCCGTCCGCTTGCGTTTGCAGACAGCGCTGGACGCTTTCAATACCGAGCCGAATATCTTTGTCGGCGG
>DRGS01000168.1 GCA_011053245.1 Phycisphaerales bacterium | reverse complement strand
TTAACGTTTTTTCCCGTTTTTGTGGTTCTTTTGCTCCCCTGCGGCGTTGTCTGCCAGTCGTCCATCGCTCGACGTACCACTTGTACTACTTCGCTTGGACGCAGACTGTTGCCTTGCAGGGAAACAAAACTCCTCACAAAACAAACCTGATTCTTAAGTATTTTTGTATTCATTTTCATCTGTTTTAAAAAAAAACATACCCCCTCTATACTTTGCACGAACTTGCGCGTTTGATGCAAAAATCGGCGATTTTTTTGGGGGTTGAAAACTGTAAGTCGTTGTGTTGTAAGGAGTAAAAATTTTTTATTTTTTTGCCATGTAGCAAGATAGTGCAAGCGCGTTTGGAAGAAAAGATTCAGTTTTTAGTGTTTAGTCTTGAGTCTTTAGTCTTTAGTGGTGGAATTACTCTGTTAAATTCTACTTCGGTTGGACACAGGCAGGTGCCTTGCCGGGAAGCAAAACTCCTACGAAAAAGGTTTTTGTGGTCCTTACCTAAGCCTTGTACTGATCCAAAATCCCGCGCTAAAATGGAATTTATCGGTTTTTTCATTTTTTTTCTTGAAACACTTGACAAAGTAAAATAATGTGGTATACTTGTAATAGTTGAGATAGTACAATAGACACAAGGAGTCAGATGCAGTTTAATATTAACAATGCTTCGAGCAGGGCCGCTTATCAGCAGATCATTGACCAGGTCAAGCGTGATATCGCTCTTGGGCGGCTGGTTAAGGATGAAAAACTGCCCACCGTAAGACAATTAGCGAATCAGCTTGCTATAAATCCTAACACGATAGCAAAGTCTTATCGGTTTCTGGAACGTGAAGGCATTATAGTTACCAAGCCTGGCTCAGGGGCCTTTGTCGCGCATCTTGACAGTAACTTGAGTAAAGCAGTGAGGAAAAAGTTGGTCACAGATGATGTTGAGAGGATTGTAGTGGAGGCCTTTCATATGCAGATCGATAAGCAAACTTTATTGCAATGGTTTAATAACGCAGTAGAAAAGTTTAATTTGACTAAAAAAAAGGATGGATGACCGGATGAGTAATGAGGCGATAAAAATAAAAGATCTCGTGAAGTATTACGATGGACGGCTTATTTTAGATGACATCAATCTTGAGGTGCCGCGAGGCTGCGTCTATGGTTTGTTGGGGCGTAACGGTGTCGGAAAGACGACGCTTATCAGGATCCTCTTAGGCCTTGAGTCGCCGACAAGGGGACAGACGCATCTATTGGGTTGTGATTCTTTGCGGCTATCGGCAGAGATCCATGGGCGGATCGGCTATGTTGCCGAGGGTCATAATCTTATCCAGCATTATAGGGTAGGTAAGCTGATCGGTCTTTGCAAAAGTCTTTCGGCGAAATGGGATCAGGGGTTTTTGGATCATTTGCTTGAAACGTTCCGGCTGCCGATGGATCGTAAAATAAAACAACTATCGGCTGGGATGCGTGCGCAATTGAATCTGGCGATGGCTATGGCGATCGATCCTGAATTGATGATCCTCGATGACCCGACGCTGGGACTTGATACCGTTGCCAGGCGTCAGTTTCTGGAACTGGCAATCGATCTTCTTCAGCAGGACGGGCGGACTATTCTGTTTAGTTCGCATATTTTAAGCGATGTTGAGAGAATCGCCGACCGTATCGGAATATTCGCAGCAGGTAAATTAGTTGTGGATTGCACGCTTGAGGAGCTTAAGAGCAGGATCACGAAACTTCGTCTGATCTTTGCGGAAGAGCCGCCAGCCAGTCTGCATTTAACCGACGTAATAAATCAGCAGCGACAGGGCAGGGAGCTGGTGATCACTATCGCGAATTTAAACAAGCAAAAACAGGCTATTATTGAAACGTTTAAACCTTCGAGCTGCACGGAAATACCAATGAGCCTGGAGGATATATTTATTGAATGTACCGATGTACAGCCGCTGTCAATTGTTAATCAAGAATAGGAGAGTTTTGTATGTTTGCACTTATAAAAAGAGAAATTTCAGATGCAGCCGTTTTCTTTGTGACGACAGTTGTCTTCTTGTCCGGGTTTACGGCATTTGTGTTTTACAATGCAATGATAGTATTGAAAAATCATAATCAGTACTTTGGAGTCCCTTCAATAGTATATAGAGTATTCGCGATCTTCCCGTTTGTGTTATTGCCTTTGATAACCGCTCTTGGGGCCAGGCAGATGTATTTGGACAAAGAGCGAAGAATATCCTCATTTTTGGTTACCCTTGCAACAACTCGTCAGCGGATATTGTTAGCCAAGATAATAACAGGAATTATGTGGCTTCTACTTGCCATTTTACCGGTCGCCGCAACAGATGTGATCTTACTTAAAATAACTCCAATGATAGCGTTGCCCGATATTGGATTCTTGATTGACATGTTTGTTACGATCTTTCTATGTGGTCTGACTTGTTATTGTTTCGGTTTGCAGATAGGTTGGCGATCGGGAAAGATCTTGCCTGCTTTGGGTGTACTTGTGGTCATGCCAATTCTTGTATCTCTGATAGTAATCAAGGGGTTCAGCGTTCAAACTGTCATATTTTTTGTGCTGCTTGCGTTTGCATCAATTATTCGAACCTGGCAGAAGTTTATGTCATCGTCTCTTTAGGAAGTTAGCTATGAAAGTTGTAAATAATTATGCCATTAAGGTTATAGCGACGGGCTTTATAGTCTTAGTTATTGTTTCAGTTTTATTATTCTGGGCTCGTAAGATTTGTCAGGTAGGTTTTTACGAAAAGATGGTTGCACGTAAAATGGTACGGATAGATATCCAGCCTTCAGGGTTGCTGCCGGAGTTGGATGACGGGCCTGAGGTTGTCGTAAAATCTTCTATAGAAGCATATATTGGAGGCGGCGTGGTAGATCATAGTATGGGTCTTTTGAGAAATTTTACGGATTTGGAAAATGGGAGAGGATATGAATTTTGTATAATTGACAGAACCCCGAAAAAAGGAGCATGTAATTTGGTCCTTTTTGATAAGGACTCGAGGTTGTTTGTTTTCTATGACGTTATCAGGAGTGAAAAAAGCTGGGACAGAACGGCAAAACTTTATGCCGGTCCGAAGGGTATAAGCGAAACGGCTGATAATGATCTTGGCAGGTTTTGCGAACCAAGCGACAATTTATGGAGTGGCCATGCAGATTCTTTTATGATCTTTGATAAGTCGCTTTCCTGTATTTATCGAATCAATTTTACGGAAAGAACTATAGCTAAAAGCCTTCAGCAATCTGAAATTGTTCAGGTTGGAGGATTTTACGGTCTTGATAAGAATGGAGATTCGCTTGGGCCGTTAAGCTTGAGACCGCCTTTGAGGGAAAAAACGCCGCTGGATAAGGGAAAAAATCTGAGAAGTTGGAGAACTATTCAAGACAAGGACGGGAACCGAATAAAACTTGTCTCGGTCATAGGAGATCGCTGGAGGACCTATTCAAAAGAATACACTCTTATCCTTGAGAGCGATGGTGCGATCCGAAGATTAAACAACAAGACTCTTGAGATCAGTGGGCCGATCGGTTTTTTGCCTTCTGCGATCGATTCGGGAGGACCGGCGAAACCTAGGGAACTTTTTGCTTATTCGGTTCGGCCTATTGTCGTTAATGATGAGTACTTAGGGACCGTTGCGGCAAGCTTATCAAGAGAGGCGATGGAAATACAAGTAGCGGTTTTTGACAAAGATGGAGCGTTTTTTAGCAAAGATGGAAAGCGCATCAATTGGCATGGTAATCGTGTGGACTTCGACTTTGCGGGCGGGCCGCTGCTGTTAACCATAAATTATCTTCTTGAGAACCTTCAGCCATCCTTTTTTGGTTTATTTTCATATTGCACGGGTTCAGCTTTCGAGGCCGTTGACGGCCATAACGGACTTTTTATTCTGCCCAACTCTCATGCTTCGAGAATAAACCGGAACGAAGAAGGAATTTTTGGTCCGTTTTTCCTGGCTATGATCATAATCTCACCGTCGATCATTTTAGGTGTACTGCTTGGCTTGGCAGTTTATAAAGATGCTACGGTTACAGGATTTTCTAAAGAAGATAGACGCTCCTGGCTGCTTGGAACAATTCTATTTGGTTTAAGCGCTTATATCACTTACAGGCTAACCAAGCCGAAAGAAACATTAGTTACCTGTCAAAACTGCGGTAAGATGCGCAGGCCGGATATGGACCGTTGTCATCGTTGCGGGGGTAAGTGGCAGATACCCGAATTAACGCCGCCAAGCTGGCGTGTAATAACCGCACCGAATAAGGAGGCGGACGACATTTCGAAACGGTAATGGCGTGCGGTGTTTGCGTTTGAGGGGTTGGAATTGGGGATGTTTACGCTGTTGTTGCTTTCTATGCCGCCGGCTGCGCGGGCTCGTTATGTTTTGCGTTGCTTTAGACCACGCCCTGCGGGCGAGGCTACATTATGCCGCCCTTCGGGCTGTTATGGATACCCGCCTGCGGCGGATGCTGTTTTAATGTGGATTCCTGCCAAAAACACGCAGGAATGACAGAGTAGAGGTTTGTTGAAATTGTAGAGTCTGAGATTGTCACGTCGCCTACGGCTCCTCACAATGACAATTCCGGCGTGTTTGCAGAGCACTGGGGGACGTGGAAGGTGCGCGGATGCATTATGATGCGGCGAGGTTGGGGATCGAGGAGACTGGGTATCATCGGCGGGATGGGGAGGCGATTTAATTTTTATTTTTTAATTATCTTGAAGGGGGAAGAAATTTGTTGACAAAGTAATGGTTTTGTGTTAAAGTCGATGACATGTTCAGTATATGCTGGAATACGGGCCTTATTAAGGCTAAAAAGGCCGATTTATGTTTTCTGGTCGTTTAAATGGGAAATATCAATTAATAAGGAATGGTTGCATGAAATCAAAACGTACCTATAAAACTGCATTTACTCTTATTGAGCTATTGGTTGTCATCGCTATTATCGCATTATTGCTTTCGATTTTGATGCCATCTTTGGAAAAGGCGAAAGGGGTAGCCCGGGCGGTTATCTGTCAGTCCAATCTCAAGCAGTGGGGAGTTATTGTCCCTCTTTATGCGGGCGATAACGGCGATACTTTACCAGGTTTATGGGCACCGGGACTGGGACCTACTCAGGATTTTTCCAGTGGCCAATGGTGGATGGTTCCTTATCGCCCATATTATAGCGACCCTGCAATTCGATTATGCCCTCAAGCTACACAAGCGCCGCCAAGTACTACCTTCACTCTTCTGCGAGAAGTGAACGAGGCTTGGGCGGCTCCGAATCGTTTTCCTGATTTAGAGTCTGGTGTCACGCTTGTAGATGGTACGGACGTCATTTTAGGCAGTTTGTCGCCCAATGGCTGGCTGGCGACGACCTCTCCGGGCGGATGGTTTGATGGCGATAATCGGATATGGGGGAAGTTGACAAATATTAAACAGCCTTATACCGTTCCTGCGTTTATGGATTGTTATTGGGTTGACGGGTGGCCGGACAGGAATAATAATACAGCTGGCACTAATCCCGATTGGCCGCAGCTTGTCTATGAAGATATACTTACATGGGATCTGCCTGCACTTGCAGCTGCAATGCAGCGGTTCAATATTATTCGGCATGACGGGCGGGTAAACGGTCTGTTTGTGGACGGTGCAGTCAGGAAAATCGGCCTCAAGGAGTTATGGGGCCTTAAATGGCATAGAGACTATGAAAAGGATAATACCTATACACAGCCTAATCCTCCCTGGCCTGCCTGGATGGAGAGTTTATAAGAGAAGGGGATCATACAGTTGCGGTATCATTAGTGGAAGGCTACCCTGAAACATCCAGTCTTGAATCTGTTTTGATAAAGCTGGCGATGTGATCGGCAAAGTCTGTCAGTAGGGATAAATGGTTTTTAAGAAGTTAACAGAAATCCTGGCGGGGGTGTTCCTGTTATCCTTTCCCAAACAAGGTGCGAAAAGCATGACAAGGCCATATTAAAGTGCTCTAAATCTCCGGAGCCTGTCGCATAAATACTCGTTCCAGAAAATCATCTGGCATTTCGCCGCTTAGCTCAGGATAACCGGTCTGTCTGTGGGGAATTTGGGGTTGCAAATCGGGGTGGGTTCTGTATTATGTGGGTATGGGTAGATTCACTAATAAGTTGGTATGCGGGGATTGTATAGAGCTTCTTGAGGGGGTAGAGCCTTTTGCTGATCTTGTGTTTGCCGATCCTCCGTTTAATATCGGGTATAAGTACGATAAGTATAAAGATAAGGTTAAGAGCGAAAAGTATGTCGCCTGGAGTCGGGATTGGATGGGGGCGTGTGTGGGGGTGCTTAAACCGGCTGGGTCGTTTTATATTGCTATCGGGGATGATTACGCAGCGCATATACGTGTTATTGGTGAAGAGTTAGGGCTGACCTTGCGGAACTGGATAATATGGCATTATACGTTCGGGCAGCAGACGAAACAAAAATTCGCGCGGGCGCATACGCATATATTCTACTTCATAAAGGATAAGGACAATTATACTTTTAACGATCATGCGGTGAGGGTTCCGTCGGATCGGCAGCTTACATATAACGATAAGCGGGCGAACCCTGCGGGGAAGATGCCGGACGATGTGTGGAACGAATATTCGCGGGTGTGCGGGACGTTTAAGGAGCGGGTGGCGTGGCATCCTTGTCAGATGCCGGAGACGCTTTTGGCGAGGATAATAGCGGTAAGCAGCAATGAAGGGGATCTTGTGTTCGATCCTTTCAATGGTTCCGGGACTACAGCGGCAACGGCGGTTCAGCTTGGCAGAGATTATGCGGGGATCGATGTGTCGGAAGATTATGTCGAGAATGCGAAGAAGAGAATTGCGGGGCTTAAAAGAAAAGCTGTCGTGATAAAGAATATTTTTGGCAGCCTTGATTCGCGTGAGATGCTTGAGCTTAAACGGCTTTACGCCGATATTGCGATAGATGCGAAGGAAGTTACAGGGAGCGAGAAACTGTTAGGGATATTTACGAAGCAGTTTGGGCTGCGAATGAATAACGGGAAAGAATATGACAAGGAACTGGTCGCTGCTGGGATCATGGAATTTGTTTATTGAAGAAATTTGATCTTAAGAATATTTCGGTTGTGTTTATTTGGTATGCGTTGAGCGCGGTTTGCCTGACGTTTATTCAGGTTCCTTGGCGGGGTCATGTTCTGGCTTGGGTTGCGCTTGTTCCTTTTGTTATTGTTAGTTTGTCGGATGTAGCAACTTGGCGGCTGGTGTGGGTTTCTTATCTGGTGTCTGCTTGTTACTGGTTAGGGAATTTGTACTGGATCGGGTATGTGACGGTTCCGGCTTATGTGATCCTTGGGCTTTATTTGGGGTTGTACTGGCCGCTGATGGTTTTTGGGTTGCGGTTTCTTCGGAGGAAGAGAGTGCCGCTGGTTCTGGCGGTGGTGATGGTGGTAGGGGGGGCGGAGGCATGGCAGGGGATACTTATTACGGGGTTTAGCTGGCGGTTGCTGGCGCATAGTCAATACGCGAATCTTCCGCTGATACAGATATGCGATATATTCGGGGCGATGGCGGTTACGATCGTTATCGCAGCGGTTAACGGTTTGATAGCTCAGATCATAATCGATTGGCGAAAGGGGAAGATGGGTGCGGCGCTCTCATCGGCAAATGTGCTCGGTATTGTGGTTGTTGCTGTGATGGTTGTGGGGGCAGTTATATATGGCAACTGGCGGCTGGGGCAGGGGGGTGAGTTTATCGAAGAGGGGCCGGTAATCGGTTCTGTTCAGCCGAATGTTTCGCCTGCGTCCAAGGAGATGAGCGAGATGGGGGATGTGCTTCTTGCTGACCTGATAGATCAAAGCGATATGTGCATGAAGGCGGGTGCGATATTCGTTGCATGGCCGGAGACGATGGTGCTTAGTTCGCTTAACAAAAGCTACATGGATATTTGCATGGAAGGTACGAGGCCGAAGATATTTGACGGGATGATCCGGGAACATACGAAAGATAACGGGTATGTTCTGGTGGGGGCGCATAGTGCGGAGCTTGTGGTGAAAGATGGGGACTATGAAATTGCGGACCGGTATAACTCCGCTTTTCTGTATCGTCCGGACGGGATGCAGGATGAAAAACGATACGATAAGATACACCTTGTTCCTTTCGGCGAATATATTCCGTTCAAGAATAGTGCGCCGTTTATCTATAAGTTCATAATGAAATTTTCGCCTTATGACTATGATTATAATCTTACGCGTGGAACGGAATATACGGCATTTGAAGTGGTGGATGGCGCGGATGTGTGGCATTTCGGGGTTCTCATATGTTACGAGGATACTGATGCGGAAGTTACGCGTAAGATGGTGGTGGATAGTGACGGGCGGAAAAAAATCGACTGGATAGCGAACATTAGCAACGATGGATGGTATACAAGGTATTCGGATGAGGGGTCATACCCAAGCGGTGAGTTGAGCCAGAGGCTTGCGATAACCGTATTTCGTGCGATCGAGAACCGTATAAGCGTTTTGAGGAGCGTAAATTCGGGGATTAGCTGCATTATTGATACTACGGGTGCGATCCGGGACGGGTTTATGGCTGGGAGTCTGCCGGAGGCGGCGATGGAGCGTGAGGCGGTCAGCGGGTGGTTCGTTGACAGGATAAATACGGACGGTCGGATAACTTTTTTCAGTCAACACGGCAAATGGGTCGATACTATATGTGCGTGGGAAATTATTGTTGTTCTTGTACTTGCCGGTATCGGCGGGGCGCAAAAACGGAAATTGAAAGGTTAATATCGATGAGAAGAATTTTTGCGTGTTTGATCTTAGTGTTTGTGTGTCTGGCCAGCGGGTGCAATGAAAGTGGCCGGGTTGAGGAGGTGGATGCCAGCGATACGTTCGGGATGAGGAGACAGGCGATCGGGATAATTCGCGCGGGACTTACCGACAGTGATGCTTTGATACGCGCCAGTTCGATCGAGATCGTGACGACTTCCGGGAGAAGGGAATTTATGCCGATAGTTGTTAAACTCCTTGGTGATAAATCGATAGTAGTTCGATTTGCCGCGGCGGTTGCTATCGGTGATATGAAATATGTTCCGGGGCAATCGGCATTGCAGAAGGCTCTTCGAGATAAGGACGAAAATGTGAAGATCGCGGCGGCCTATGGTCTTACGAAGATCACCAGGACCAATTTCAGTAAACTTATCCGTAATGCGGTTAAGAGCCGCGACCAGGCGGTGCGTGCAAATGCAGCGCTCTTGTTGGGTAAGCTTGGATGGCGAGAAAATCTTGAACTTCTGGACAGTGTGATAAACGATCCGGGGACGGGTGACATGGCAAGTATTCAGGCGGTAGAGGCGTTGGCTATGCTGGATGGCGAAGGGATCTATCAAAAGCTGTGGACGCTGCTGATAAGCAAGTATGCCGACGACAGGGTTATGGGTATCAAGGCGATGGGACATCTGAAGAGCCGCGAAGCGAAAAACGCAATCGCTACGATGCTGATGGACGATGTTCCGGAAGTGAGGCTTTTTGCGGCTGAGCAATTGGCGAAGCTGTCCGATCCGTCCGGGAAGGAGGACATTGTGGACTATCTTACGGTGAATTCACAGGGTGTTCAGGACAGGAATATGGCGGATAAGGTGGCGGCGAAATCTATCGGGTACCTCAGAGACGAGTCTTTGGTTCGATTTTTGCCTAAATTATTAAATAGTCCTGAAAAACAGGTTCGTTTGTGTGCGGCACAGTCTGTTTTGCTGTTAACGCGGTAATTGTCCTTGTTTTTGGCTGATTTTATTGCAGGAAAGGCTAATAAAATTTTTCTAAACATAAAAATACCTTGACCTTAGCTTCTCCATTGCGTAGAATCCCATTAAGTTTATAGATAATTAGAGTAGCGTGATGACCAAATATGTTGTTGATCCGGTTAATCAACCGTGTCGTCTGCGACATTAGTTCCAGAAAGGAGTTTTTGTTGAATAGTCTTACTAAGGTTTTAGTAGTCTTATTGTCCCTGTTTTCGATATTTCTGTGCGGTACGATTGTTATCTATATTGGCAATGCCAATAATTACAAGGAAATGTACGATAACGAGCGTGGTACGAATCAGGCGATCCGGGATAGCGAGGCCAACCTGCGGACGCTTTTTAATGAGAAGACCAGCGAAATGAAGCGTGAAGTGGATTCTCTTAACGAACGTATACGGGAGATGGGTGACGAGTTTAGCGCAAATAAAGTGAAGCTTCGCAGCAGCGAACGTTTGAACCGTGATTATGAAAGCCGTATCAGTAACTGGGCGGGTGTGCTTGAAGGTTTGCAGACGACGATCGCGAATATGACGATGTCGCAGCGGCTGACTCAAGATGAGCTTGACATGTCGCGAACGGATCTTGTGCAGCTTCAGAAAGAGCTTAATGAGATTACTGCCAGCTTCTATGAGCGTGTCGTTCAGATGCAGCAATTAGAGGCGGATAAGCGACGGCTTCTTGAGAAGCTGACATTCGTAGAGCAGAAACAGACTCAGCCTGTTGTTAGCGGACGTACTGTGACGATGACAAGATATGCTGCAAGGCCGACACTGGGTGTTCCGACTTCGCTTGTTATTAACGGTTTGATCAGTGACGTAGGCCAGTCTTTGGTAACGCTTTCTGTCGGTTCGGCTGACGGTGTTACAAAGGGTATGACGTTTTATGTTACCCGCGGCGATAATTTTATATGCGATGTCGTAATTACAAATGTCGAAACCGACAAGTCCGTTGGTGTTTTGGAGTTGGTCGAGGCCCAGCCGAGGATCGGTGATAACGTCAGTACGAAGTTATAATATCAGAAAGAATTTCGGTCATGGCCAAAAATAGAAAACCAGTTGCAGCAAGTGATCTTTATACCGCTATTTTAGGATTGTCAACCTTTGCGGTTCTGGCAACGGCGGTTTTTGTCATTATGAAGTGCTATGGGCATTACGGAACCGCGTGGACGATAGTCGGTTCATAGGTTTTGCAAGAAGCTGTTAGTATTGTCGGTTTGTTAAGGGAAAAGTTTTCCCTTAAAATATAACTGCCCGACCGGTTGTCGGGTTTACAAGTATTGGGCTTGATAATTGAAGGGAGTCATTGTGATACTTGATACGATCCTGGGCTGGTTCAGTATAGATATGGGTATTGATCTTGGGACCTGTAATACCCTTGTATGTGTTCGAAACGAAGGTATTGTTCTTAACGAGCCATCGGTTGTGGCGGTTCGTAAGGGCACTAACATCGTGCTTGACAATGGCGAAGCGGTCGGTTTGGTCGCTCGTGAGATGTTGGGCAAAACCCCCGGTTCCATTTCAGCGGTACGACCTCTTAAGGATGGTGTTATCAGCGACTTCGAGATCACCGAGGCGATGCTCAGTTATTTCATCCGCAAGGTCCATGGCCGCGGCGGTTGGGTTCGTCCTCGTGTTGTCATCGCGGTTCCGAGCGGAATAACGGCGGTGGAGCGCAGGGCGGTTATCGAC
>DRGS01000167.1 GCA_011053245.1 Phycisphaerales bacterium | reverse complement strand
GGCAAACAGTTCGGCCCTTGAAAGAACCTTATGCTTCTTGAAGACCTGGACGTTTTCCTTGTCCGTAATAGTCGCAAGCGAAGCAGCCGTCGAAACAATATTCGGCAATCCGCGTTTTTCAGCTTCTTTGACCCACTCATCGGTGTAATTGTCGCCATTGAAGACGATTCTCTTATGCTCTTTTGCGATTCGGCTTAGTATCTTCTGGGCGGCGGTGTTTACATTCTTGGCCTTTTCCAACTCGTCAGCAATATCACAAAGCGTATCGGCAACGATAGTATTAAGAACAAAGCACGGCCCGGATGTTGACTGTGTCGAGCCGACCATCCTGAATTCAAATCTGTTGCCCGTAAAAGCAAACGGACTCGTCCGGTTGCGGTCGGTCGTATCCTTGGGAAGAGGAGGCAGAGTAGAAACGCCAAGCCTAAGCTCTCCGCCCTTTTTCGACGACTTTGCGCCGCCTGCTGCCAGTTGCTCGAATATATCTGTCAACTGGTCGCCAAGGAAGATCGATACGATAGCAGGCGGAGCTTCGTTGGCCCCGAGTCTGTGCTCATTGCCCGGATTGGCTACGCTTGCACGGAGCAGATTAGCATACTTATCGACCGCGCGAACAACGGCACACAATGTCACTAAGAAAACCATGTTATCATGCGGCGTTACACCCGGATCGAGAAGGTTGATACCGTCATCGGTCGATAGGCTCCAGTTGTTATGCTTCCCCGAACCGTTAACACCGGCGAAAGGTTTTTCGTGCAGCAGACAGACAAAATCGTGCCTGATCGCAACCTTCTGCAAAGTCTCCATGGTCAGTTGGTTATGATCGGTCGCGACATTAACCGTCGCAAAAACAGGTGCAAGTTCAAACTGTGCAGGCGAAACTTCGTTATGCTGAGTCTTGGCCAGAACACCAAGCTTCCACAGTTCGTTGTTAACCTCATTCATAAATGACGCGATGCGTTCATGCAGAGTACCGAAATAATGGTCGTCCATCTCCTGGCCGCGTGGCGAAGGAGCGCCGAAAAGTGTCCTGCCGCAAAGAAGCAGGTCAAGACGCTGATCAAAGAACTCACGGTCGATAAGAAAATACTCCTGCTCAGGACCCAGTGTCGAAGTGACCCGAGCCGATGTCGTATTGCCGAGTACCTTTAAAACACGCATAGCCTGCTTGTTCAAGGCTTCCATCGAACGCAGCAGAGGGGTCTTCTTATCGAGGGCCTCGCTCGTATAAGAACAGAAGGCACTCGGAATAAACAGCGTAATATTCTTGCCGTCTTCTTTAACAAAAGCAGGCGAGGTAATATCCCATGCCGTATAACCGCGAGCCTCAAAAGTAACTCTCAACCCGCCAGAAGGAAACGACGAAGCGTCCGGTTCACCCTGGCAGAGTTCCTTACCGCTAAATTCCATCGTGATCTGCCCACCGGCGGTCGGCGAGATGAACGCATCGTGCTTTTCCGCAGTGAAACCAGTCATCGGCTGGAACCAGTGACAATAATGCGTCGCACCCTTTTCAATGGCCCAGTCCTTCATCGCGTTTGCGATAACATCGGCGGTTCCCTTATCAAGCACCTGACAGCCGGCCTGGATCTTCTTAAAAGCCTTGTAAACATTCTTAGGCAAACGCTGGCGCATCACCACATCATTAAAAACATTTGAGCCGAAAGTCTCGGCTAGTGGACTAATTTCCTGGCACATATTAATTCTCCAAAAAGTTAAATTTACTTTAATGTTTTCCTGTCTTCTCGCGAACATCGCGATCACTTACTCGATTTCCTCGGCGTCGACATAAGGCTCTGTCCTTCTGCCAAAGATCGAAAGCAGTTTACCTGCTATAAAACCTGCAACAACTGCAACAACTATCGAAATACCTATACCCTTTAATTGTACCGGCATTATTCCTTTGCAAACAAACATCGCCGCAACACCACCGAGCAAGCCCGGCAAACCATGCAGGTACATAACACCGCAAGTATCGATCCCTTTGATCTTTGCCTGTAGTTTTTCCTGTATTACCGCAAATCCAAACACCGAAACCGCACCTGCCAGCACTCCAATAACAAACGCAACCGTCGGGCTGGCAATATCACAAGTAGAACCGATTGCCACACCGCCTGCAAGTGCCGCATTGGCAATATCGGCGATGCATATCTTACGTCGCAATCCAACCGATACAAAATAAGTCGCAAGCGTCGAACCAGACAAAGCCAGTATCACATTTATCGCAGTCTTTGGAACCAGGGCCGGCTCAACTATCGCACCGCAAAAACTCGGCCAGAATACCCACAGAACCATACTGCCCAAAAGCGAAAAACGGTCACTGGTCATATCCGACTCTATTTCCGTATCAAGTTCCTTTTTGGTCGTCATCGTAAGTAGCACGCCAAGGCCGAAAAAGGCCCCAAAAGCATGTATCACGATAGAACCGCCTGTATCCACAAAACCTTTAACAAATGTTTCCAGTACCAGCCACTCATTCAACATATAACACGGAATAAATAGTACACCAAGTATAATATACTGCATCATTTTCAATCTGCCAAGAACCGCACCCGCACAGATCAAAAGAGCCGCCGCCGCAAACTCGGCAAGGATCAGTTTGTCGATATCAATCTCGCCCGCTTCGCCAAAAATCCCCCAACTCTTGATCAGCATATAAAGGGGGATCGCGGTACTGACAAGCAGATACGTAGCTGTCACCGCCGAAAGCCCGTACTTTTTGACAAAAACCATCAAAAAACCAAATCCAACCAGAAGCATTGCCATCACATGGATACTGCGATTGTACTTCTGAACATCCACTACTTCCGGCAAACTGACAGTTGACACCGCTGTATCGGCTTCGATCGTCAATACTGTGTCAGATCCCGCATCCAAAGCCATCGTCGTCCCGCAACTAAATACCAACACCATCGCGGCGAAAAACTTTAGACATATTCCCTGCGATAAGTTCCTCATAACTTCCCTTTCCTAAAATTGTAGAATTACCCTGTATAACGCTACTGATTATCTACGCAATAGCTGTGCCAGACAAGAATATAGAACCTATTTCGTATCTAACTGTATACCATTGCAGAAGTTATCGTAACAGACACACACTAAAAAACTGCGTACATTTCTACAAAAACGTAGTTTTTAGAAACTAAAACTACAATTTTGTATAATGGACAGGCCCTAACTGCAGTTAAGGCCCGCCCCAGGGTAACTCCACAGAAAAGGGAGTTATTTTGTAATGCCGAGCGAGATCAACACAGCTCAACAAATATTTTGGTTAACCGATAGCCTCCTTTCCGCGCTCACCGGTCCGGATACGGATACAGTCGCCAAGGTCAAGAACGAAGATCTTGCCGTCCCCGATATTGCCGGTCCTTGCGCCTTTAATTATGGCCTCGATCGTTTTTTCAACAAAAGATTCACTGACCGCGATCTCGATACGAACCTTCTTCATAAGATTCACCTCGAACTTAACACCGCGGTAACTTTCCTCATAACCATGCTGGGCGCCACAGCCCAAAGAGTTCGTTATAGACATTTTCGCCACCTCAGCCTCAGCTAAGCATTTCTTTACATCATCGAGTCTGTGCGGCTGAACATAAGCAATTATAAGTTTCATCTTACTTTCCTTTCTTACTCCAATCACAATAACAAAATGCGATTTTGTTCGCGGTTAAAATTTTAACAATAATACTTTACAATTCCCACGCGAAAGATTACCACCCTATAAGGGTGTCAAGTCGTACTAAATATCTGGAAGCCGCCATAAGACTCCATACCATGTTCGGATATGTCCAGGCCCATCAATTCTTCCTCGGCATTGGCTCGCAAACCGACGGTGGCTTTGATCACCTTAAAGACTATCCCCATGCTCACAACCACGAACGCTATTACGCCGACGATACCGACCATCTGAATACCTAACTGCATCGGGTTTCCGCTATAAACGAATCCGTCATGGGCAAGCCCTAATGACTCCCTGCCGAAGATACCCACCGCAAGCGTTCCCCATATACCGCAGATGCCATGGACCGGAAAGGCTCCGACCGGATCGTCGATCTGCAGCTTATCGAGCAGTTCAACTCCGCGAACAACAAGGTACCCGCCGACACCGCCGATAACGATTGCCGCCCAGGGATCAATAAACGCGCACGGTGCCGTAACTGCCACCAAACCCGCCAACGCACCGTTCATAGCCATAGAGAGGTCGGGTTTGCCGAATCTCTTCCAGACCGTCAGCATCGCTATGATACCCCCGGTCGCAGCGGCCATATTCGTATTTAACGCAACCCTGCCGATAAGTGAACCGTCGCCAACACTCAGCGTCGAACCGGCATTAAAACCGAACCATCCGAACCACAGAATAAATACGCCAAGCGACGCAAGCGGAATACTGTGAGCAGCGATCACGTTAGGTTTACCGTCGATACTGTACTTGCCCGTCCTCGGTTTCAAGATGATCGTTCCGACAAGTGCTGCGCATCCGCCAACCGTATGGACAACCGCAGAACCTGCAAAGTCGGCAAAGCCCATATTGCTGAGCCATCCGCCGCCCCATATCCAATGACCGATTATCGGATAGATAAACGCAGAGATTATAAACGAATAGATCAGGTACGCCGTAAACTTCATACGCTCAGCCATACCCCCGGCAACGATCGTCGCAGCCGCTCCGCAAAAGGCCGCCTGAAAAAGCCAAAATGCATAAAGCGGAACATCCGCCCCGGATTCGGCACCGTACAGACAGAATCCTTTCAAACCTATAAAGCCGTTCCCATCACCGAACATCAAAGCATATCCGATAATGAAAAAACCCAGCGATGCCATACAAAAATCCAAAAAGTTTTTTGTCAAAATGTTGCATGTGTTCTTTGCCCGGATGAATCCCGCTTCGACCATCCCGAACCCGGCCTGCATAAAGAATACCATAAACGCCCCCAGCAGAACCCACACCGTATCAAGCCCGACCTTAAGCTCGGCAACATTAATCGTTTCGTCGCCACCGTAAACAATACCGGATGCACCACCCAAGACAAATACTACAATTAATAATCTTCTCATTGTTCTTACCCTTAAAAAAATTTAGTTCACCTTCATGCATCTTTCACAGGCCTGTTAAAGAACGCACGTCAAGAATACGCAAAGGGTGTGCCAAATGGGAATTTAGGGCAAAAAAGAAGCTAAAGTGTTCGTGACAAATGAGTTAAGGGGGGTATACAAAGATGTAAAAACAAAAACATCCTCTACGTTTTTGTAGTAAGATTCAATATTTCATACATTCTCGTAGACTATTTGCTCTTAGGCAGGATATTATACTTGCGGATCTTATAGCCGAGTATCCGCTCGGTTACGCCAAGCTTATCAGCCGTTTTACGCTGATGGCCGCCAGTCTCCTTAAGGGAATCGGTGATAACTTCCTTCTCCATATTCTCAACCATCTCGGTCAGGGAACGGCTGCCGCCTGCGGACTTCTGAACCATCTGCAATGACGGCGGCAGATGTTCGGAACGGACCACATTTGCGTTACACACCAGCACCGCACGTTCCATGCAGTTTTCCAGCTCGCGGATATTGCCAGGCCAGTGATAACTCGTCAGCATTTCTATCGCAGGCGTTGATATACGAGATATATCCTTTGCGTTCTCGGTGGCGTATTTCTCAAGAAAAAAATCAGCAAGCAGCATCACATCATTCTTACGATCACGCAACGGAGGCAGAAAGATCGGAAACACATTGATCCGGTAATATAGATCCTCGCGGAAAAGTCCGCTCTTGATCTCCTCTTCGAGATTCTTATGGGTAGCCACAACGATACGCACATTGGCCTTGATCGTTTCGTGTCCGCCAACCCTCTCGAACTCCTTAAACTGAATTACCCGCAGAAGTTTGACCTGCAAATTCAAAGAAAAATCTCCGATCTCATCGAGAAAAATGGTTCCACCCTGAGCAATTTCAAAACGCCCTTTCTTACGGTCGGTGGCACCCGTAAAGGCCCCCTTCTCATGCCCGAAAAGCTCGCTTTCAAGCAATGTCTCCGGCAAAGCGGTGCAATTGACCTTGACAAAGGGTTTTTCGGAACGCAGGCTGTTGTAATGCACCGCATGGGCGACAAGATCCTTACCGGTTCCGCTTTCACCGCGTATCAGAACCGTTGCGTTGCTGTTGGCGACCTGCTCGATCAGGCGGTACACCTCATGCATCGCGTTGCTGTTGCCGACCATATTATGAATGTTAAACTTAGTCTTAAGTTCCCGCCGCAATCTTGCGTTTTCATCACGAAGCCGCATCCGGTCACTCTCGACAAGATTATTGAGCTTGACAGCCTGGGCGATCATAGTCGCGATGATACCAAGCAGCCGAACATTCGCCTCGAAATCATCGCCCTGGCTGGCTTTGCGGTCGACACTGAGGGCTCCAACGGTCCTGGACTCAAGTTTGATCGGCACACAGAAAAAAGATACTCTCTGCCCCTTAGCATGAGTGCGAGACTTCGTCTTGCCGAGAAACCGCGGATCCTTTTTTATATCGGGCACGACAACCTCTTTGCCCGTCTGAACCACCATGCCGGTAATACCCTCGCCGACACGATAGCTGCCACGCTTCTTCGACTCGCAGCTCAGGCCATGGGCAACTTCAATATTTATCGTCTCGGTATCAGGATCCAGCAGCATGATCGCACCCCGCTGGAGTTTAAGATGCATATCCAGCGACTTCAGGATCGATTCGAGAGTGGACTTCAGGTCCAAAGACTCGGCAAAAGCCTTCGCTACATCGCTCAAAACTTCCACATCACGGGCAAGATTCTTGGGCATAATCGGTTCCCCACAAAAAATAATAGAACTGCAACGAGAGATATGATAACAAAATTGTACTGCCAATGCAAGTAAATTACAATTTTGTAGAAAAGAACCTTATGTTATTCCGCATAAAAAAATGCGCGTTTATACGCGGGCTGCTCTTTTGTTTGCAATAACTTATAGTCTTTGCAACGCGAAAACAAAAAATACCATTGGTATTACTTCCACCCCTTAAACAGCGGTTTCACCTTTTTACCCTGCATCTGGAGTGCCTTAGCGGCAGGTTTAAGCGTCTTACTGACCTCCCAGCCCGCTGCCGACGCCTCCAGGCTCCGACCAAATCCGCATTCGATCCCACCAGCTTTACGAATAACCTCCTGCCCGCGCTCCGGATCGCCGCGTCGATACTCACCCGCAACCGTCGCATAGTACCACCTATACGGAAATTCATGCTCGGCGATCCCCGTATCTATCCCCGTAACATCGACGTTCCACACCCCCGGCAGATCCTCCTGCGTACTATCAAACGTAATATCCTTCGAGTAATACTGCTCCGCCCACACCACCGCCTTGCCGGAAACCTCAACTT
>DRGS01000166.1 GCA_011053245.1 Phycisphaerales bacterium | reverse complement strand
TTAATCTCTGTGTCCTCTGTGCTCTCTGTGGCAAAAAATAACCTGTTACTCCGCGATCTCGCGGACAAAAAAGCGTTCAAAAGTGACCAAAAAATGAAAAAAGACGTGGTTTCGACAACTAAAAACATGAAAAACAAAGCCAATTTCAACAGCGTGAAATTTACCGCAACCTCTTACAATACAGTGGTTTACAACGCTTCACAACCAAAACCCAAAAACGGAACAAAGCCAAACAAAGCCAATCCAAAGCCAATTTTAGCCCGAAGGCCTCCCGGTGTGGTTACGTCTACAAAAACAGGAAATTCCGCAAATCTGCAAAAACTTTTTTTCGCAAAACGAACCCAATTTCGACAACCAAATTCAACCGCAACCGCTTGCAATAAAGTAACTTACAATGCTTTACGACCAAAAGGAAACGAACCCAAACGAACCCAATTAAAGCCAATTAAAGCCAATCCAAACCCAATTATTTCACGGAGTAAGCCAACTAAACATGAAAATATAAACAGCCAAGCCTGACCGAATATATCAACCTGATATGTCTCGAAATATAGCAATGGGCCGATGTCCGCTAAATATATTTATCGGACTACTTTATTCTTGACTATTTCAGGCAATAGTAATATCCTTTCGTCACAGTGTTAACTATTGCATGTACGGTCTAACTCAGGTTTTACCGGAATTCCGGGTCTTGCCATGGCTTGTTTAAATCATAGAAATAATATCAAATACTTTTCAGCGATCCTAATCCTCGCCGCCGTCATTTCCGGCTGTCAGGATCCTGACAAAAACGCCGATTTTGACTCCCTGACAATGCCCGTCGATCTAAACACCGATATTGGCTCCGTCGCACTCTTCCACGAGTTTGACGCCGTCAACATAACCGGCTTCGGAATCGTCGCCAATTTGCCAGGAACCGGTTCCGCAGAATGCGATCCCGATTTAAGACCCGTACTCGCAAAATACATCCGCCAGCAGATGGGTGGCAAAGTCAAAATTGACGCACACCGTTTCATCTCCAGCCCAAACACCGCTGTCGTCCGCGTCGACGGCACAATACCATCTGTCGCCGTCGAAGGCCAAAAGTTTGACATAACTGTTACCGCACTGTCCAGCACACAAACAACTTCTCTCGACGGCGGAACATTATACACCACGAAACTGATGCAGCGGCAGGGCTATGTTAGCTTTAGCCAGTTCGGAAAAACTCTCGCTACCGCCGCTGGACCGATTTATATCGACAAACTCGGCGACACCAAAGTTAATTTGAAATCGGCTTACATCATCGGCGGCGGAACCGTCAAAATGCCGGTAAAGCTTTCGCTGTTCCTCAGGAACCCGAATTTCATGATGTCGAACGCGGTTCGTAACCGAATAAACGAACGCTTTGGCCCTAAAACGGCACGAGCCGTATCGGCTGGTGAAATACAAATAAAATTCCCACCCGAGTATAACCACCAAAAAGCAAGATTCCTTGAGATGATCAGATCGCTCTATCTGACAAATGACAGGCAGACCCAAACCAAAAGAATAAAACAGCTCGTAGATCAGTTGAGGACCGCTAAAAACAAACTTAAAAGTGAGATCGCCCTTGAAGCCATCGGCAGAACCGCTCTTGACGATCTGGTTGGTCTGCTGGATGACCCGGATGAATCGGTCCGGTTCTTTGTTGCAAGGTGCATGCTCAGAATAGGCGACAACCGTTCGCCGGCTACGCTTCGCGAGATCATTGCCGATCGTAATTCGCGTTACAGGCTTGCCGCCGTCAATGCCATCGGCAGTGGCGCCCGACGCAATGATGCGATAGCGATTCTGAGTACCGTTCTTGGAGATGACGATTTCGCGATACGATTCGCCGCCTATGAGCAAATGGTGAAGCTGGAAGATATATCCGTGTCCCAAACGCCCATAGCGGGCGGTTTCACCGTTGACAATGTCCTTCACAGCGGCAAAAAGATCATCTATGCCTCACGAAGCGGCTCTGCCAAAGTGGTCCTCTTTGGTGCGCCCATATACTGCGAGAAAGATATCTTCGTAGAGACCGAAGGAGGTGAAATTGTCATAAATGGCGTTCCTGGCGAAAAATATGTGTCCTTAATGCGTAAGCACCCTCAAAAACCAACATTAATAGGGCCCTTGAAATCAACCTTTAACGTTAAAGACATCATAAAAACGCTCTGCAGGCGTGCAGGCAGATCCGAAAACAAAACATTGCGACCCGGATTAGGCGTTTCCTACTCGGAGATGTTGGCCCTTTTGCAGCAGATGTGCCAAAGTGGAGCGATCAAAGCCGAGTTTATCGCCGAGGGCGTGTCCGGGACCGATAATATTGGGCGATAAAAGGCCTAAAAGCCGATAAGTTTATTGAAATAGTGAGTTTTAACCGATTAAATACATGAGAGATCAGTGAGGTATGATGAAACCGCAGAGAAGTCTGCTTTTAGAAAAGCTTAACATGGAGGTTACGCAATGCGACTTGAGAAGATAGCTCTTAACGGGTTTAAGAGCTTTGCAGATAAAACTGAATTTACGTTTAACCAGAACATAACCGCGATCGTCGGCCCTAACGGCTGCGGCAAGAGCAATGTCGTTGACGCTGTGAAGTGGGTTCTGGGCAATCAAAGCCCTAAGAGTCTTCGCAGCGGTCAGATGTCTGACGTTATCTTCAGCGGTTCGAGCAGCCGAAAAGCATCCGGCATGGCAGAGGTGAGTTTATTCTTTTCTGAGGTGACCGGTCTCGGCATCGAGCAGGACGAGTTGCAGATCACTCGCAGGCTTTACCGCAGCGGTGATAGCGACTACCTTATCAACAACTGTTCATGCCGCCTGAAAGACATTCGCGAACTGTTCATGGATACCGGCGTTGGCGTCAGCGCTTATTCGATCATCGAGCAGGGCCAGATCGATCAACTTCTACATGCATCTAAGACCGATCGCCGCACCATTTTTGAAGAAGCCGCCGGCATCAGCAAATACAAGGCTCACAAAAAGGAAGCTCTTCGCAAACTCGACAGGACGGAACAGAACCTTCTTCGCCTTGCCGATATCGTTTCGGAAGTGGGACGACAGCTTCGCAGTATCAAACTTCAGGCGGGTAAGGCAAGGAACTATTTGCAGTACAGTGAAAAACTCAAAGAACTGAAGGTGAATTATTCTTTGGCTGAGTATGATAAGCTGACCGTTAAGAGCGGCAAGAGAAACGCCGACCTTGCGGGGTTTGAGAAAACTTTCGGGACGGTCGTCGCCGACGTTGCGAGACAGGATGCCTTGGTAAGTGAACTGGGCAATACGATACTCGAAACCGATGGTGAGATCAACCGCTGGGACAACAGCCTTATTTCCGCAAAAAGCAAGATCGAGCAGCAGCATGAGCGTATCGGGTTCCTGAAAAACCGCATTGAAGAATTAGCCGAAAGAAAAGCAACGGCTGCCGAACAGATAGGTAAACTTACCGAACAGGAAAAAGTCTTCAGCGGCGAGCTTAGCGAATGCGAACAGGAATTAGAGAAGAACGAAGTTGACCTTGACAGTACCAATCGCGATCTGCTTGAAATGGAAAATGAGATCAATGTTATCAACAGCGAGTGCGCGAGTATCGAAGCTGACCTCGAGGATGAAAAGTCCGGCATCATAGATATTGTAAGACGAACGGCACAGTTGCACAACGAGATACAGAGCATGGGTAGCTATCGCAATAATCTTACCGGTCAAAAGAACCGGCTTAGCGGCAGGGCCAACGAAGCCAGGCAGCAGTTAGAGGGTTTGCTTACGGAAAAGGCCCTTCACAAAACCAAGCATGGCGACATCAATAGTGTTCTGGCGGAGCTGAAGCAGAGCCTCGATGAAAAACGCGGTCAGATAGAGGAGTTTGACAGCCAGCGAGCCATCGCGAACGAATCACTTGCAGGTGCTAAGGAATCACGAAGCGCACTTACCAGCGAATTCAATATTCTTTCCGATATGGAAGCTAAGCGCGAAGGTCTAAACAGTTCCATACGGAAGATACTGGAAGCTAAGGCGGACAAAAACGATCCGTCCGGTGATCGATACGATTATATCGACGGCGTGATAGCAGACATAATAAACGCCGATGTAGCCCACGCCGCGGCTGTGGAAGCTGCGATAGAGGGGTTTTCGGATGCTCTCGTAATAAACAGTACGCACAGGTTCCTTGCGGACAGTCAACTTCGCGACCAACTCGACAGCAGGGTCAAGGTGATATGCACCGATAAGCTCGAACCCTTTGTTGATAAGCTTGATCTTTCGCAATACCCGTCGGTTCGCGCGAGGGTAGTTGAGTTCGTCAATTGCGACAGTAAATACGCAAGGCTTGCGTGGCATCTCTTCGGGCGTGTCATTCTTGTCGATAGTCTCGATGCGGCGGTTGATCTTTCGGCGCGGTTTGGCAGCGAATACAGCTTTGTAACGGATGCGGGCGAAGTCTTTAACGGTCAGAATATCATAAGCGCAGGCCCTGTGGGCAAGACGGCGCAGCTTATATCGAGAAAGAGCAGATTGAATCAGCTTGAACAGGATGTCGCGAAAGTGTCATACGAAATCAGAGAGATCGAAAAAACTCTTGAGCAGAATAACCAGCAAAGTCATCATCTTGAACGTCTGTGTAAGGATTTCAGGACGGCTATCTACGAGGCCAACACGGAACGGATCGATACCGAATCGCGGCTGCAATTGCTGGAACAGAATATCAAACGCCTTTCGGAAGAGCAGCCTGTCATTGTAAGTGAGATCGAATCTCTCGAAAAAGAGATAACTCAATCCGTTCAGCGGGAACATGATTCTCGCCAGAGCCTCGACGAACTCGAAGAGATCAATACTCAAAGAACGACCCGCATTGAAGAACTGGAAGAAGTGTTTGCCGAAAAGAAAGAGCTTCAACAAAGCAAATCGCAGGCTCTTACGGAGTTAAAGGTTCAGGCCGGCAAGGTCGCCGAACAGCAAAGGTCCATTAAGCAGCAGATCGCAAGTTTGCAAAGTCAGCTCCAGCATGGAAGGGTGGCGTTGGAATCGGTAAGAGGCGAACTGGCTGGTTGTGACGATCAGGTCAAACAGACTGAACGAAACATTCTCTCGGCGGGATCGAAAGTATCTGAACTGTACGTTGAAAAAGAACTTGCTCAGAAAAACAGCGTTGAGATGCATCAAAAGGTTCAGCAGCTTATGTCGCAGCAGAAGGAAACCGAACAGAGTCTTCGTCAGAGACGGATCGAGCAGGCTCAGGTCGAAGAGCATATCCATGAGGTCAAACTTGATCTCGGTCAGTTGAATGTCAAGACCGAGGATCTCTGCCAGAGGATATCGGAAGAGTTGCAGATCGATCTTTGCCAGGCGTATAAGAACTTTGAGCAGCAGGATGTCGACTGGGATCAGGTTAGGGAAGAGATATCGCAGCTTAGAGGTAAGATCGAACGGCTTGGCAATGTAAATGTTGACGCTATCGAACAGCAGCAGCAGCTTGAAGATAGATATAATTTTCTCACCAAACAGGTCGAGGACCTTAACGACAGCAAAGCTCAGCTTGAACAGCTTATCGCTAAGATCAATAAGGAAAGCAAAGAGAAATTCCGAGTTACCTTTGAAGAGGTCCGAAAGAATTTCCAGATACTTTTCAGAAAGCTGTTCGGCGGCGGCCAAGCTGACATTCTGCTTGAAGATCCGGACGATATTCTCGAAAGCGGCATAGAGATCATAGCCCGTCCTCCGGGCAAGGAAACGCGGAGTATAAGTTTGCTCAGCGGCGGCGAAAAAACTCTTACCGCTCTTGGGTTGCTGTTTGCGGTATTCAGGAGCAAGCCGTCTCCGTTCTGTCTGCTTGATGAGGTTGACGCGGCACTGGACGAAGCCAATAACGAACGCTTCAATATGATCGTTAAGGAATTCCAGAAGGACTCTCAGTTTGTTATCATCACGCACTCCAAGCGGACGATGAGCATTGTAGATATTCTTTACGGCGTGACGATGCAAACCAAGGGTGTGAGCAAGAAGATTAGCGTAAAATTTGACGGAATAGACAGCGAAACGGATACGGCTGTCGCCTAAACATGTAATTGGTATAAGATAATCGGGACGAAACAGTATGTCGGAAAAGCTTGATAAGCATATATTGAAAAACGGAATGGTCATTCTCGGCGAACCAATAGAGCAAGTCGGTTCGGCGGCGTTTACGTTTCTGCTTCCAAGCGGTTCATCACGTTTTCCATACGGCTGCTGCGGAGCGGGGGCGGTCATCACCGACTGGATATTCCGCGGTGCAGGCGATCGGAACAGCAGAGAACTTATAGACGCCCTCGATTCATTGGGTTTACATAGAAATACCTCGATGAACTCAAGTCACATTTCATTGGGCGCGGCACTTGAGGCAAGCAACCTTGAAGCTGCCATTGACATCTATGCCGATATTATTCTGAGGCCGACGCTCGATGTCGATCAGTTTGCCTTGTCAAAGCAGCTTGCCATGCATGATCTTACCGGCCTTGACGATGATCCTCGGCACAAGGTCATGCTCAATCTTTGCGAGCAGTTCTACCCGACGCCTCTGGGTCTTCCGGCGATGGGTAAGGTCGACGAATTGGAAAGGCTCGAACCGGAGGGTACATCTTCGATAATAAAAGAAAATTTCAATCTCTCACAAACTATTTTTGCAGTTGCAGGCAAATATAAATTTAGCGCGATATGCAAAAGACTTGAAAAACTTTTCAATACACCTCAGCCGGAATTCGATACGAAGATAACGATCGGTGAAAAGGGCGAAGATCGCACTCATTTTCCCCATGACGGAGCCCAGGTTCACATAGGTCTTATGACCGATACGGCGGCGGTGACCACGGAAGACTACTACAATGCAAGGACGGCAGTTTCGGTGCTATCGGGCGGTATGAGCAGCAGGTTGTTTACCGAGGTGCGTGAAAAACGCGGACTCTGCTATGCTATCGGCGCCCAGTACAATTCTCTCAAGGAGATGGCGGGCGTAAGCTGTTACGCGGGAACCACACCGGATAAGGCTCAGCAGACGCTTGATGTTATAGTTACCGAATTTGCCCGTCTGGCAGAAGGTGTCAGCGAAAACGAATTACAAAGGGCAAAGGTCGGGCTAAAGAGCACGCTGATAATGCAGAGCGAATCGACCATCTCGCGGGCCGGCGGCATTGCTCATGACTATTACTTATTCGGCAGGGTCAGGCCGCTGGAAGAGATAAAGAAGAAATTCGAAGAGATCACCGTAGATTCTATCGGGGATTTTCTGACGAGCAACAAGTTTGGCGATTATACAGTAGTTACGATCGGGCCGAAATCTATTGAGTTAAAAAAGCAGAAAAACTGACGCTGATATAAAGGACGACAGGTACATTCGATGGAATTTAAGAATAAGACATTAGCGAACGGGCTTACGATAGTCGGTGAGGTCAATCCGGCGGCGCAATCGGCTGCTGTGGGTTTTTTTACCAGAGCCGGGGCACGTGATGAAACTGATGCCATAAACGGTGTTTCGCATTTCCTGGAACATATGATGTTCAAGGGCACCGAGGATCTTAGCGCTCTTGAGGTTAACGAGGCTTTCGATCGGCTCGGGGCAAAGTTCAATGCGTTTACAAGTGAAGAGAATACGGTTTACTATGCCGCGGTCCTACCGGAATATATCGAGGAGGTGACCGAACTCTGGTCGAAACTTATGCGGCCCTCGCTTCGCGATGACGATTTTAATATGGAAAAGAACGTCATCAAGGAGGAGATCGCAATGTATAAGGATCTGCCCCAATTTGACGTTATGGATCAGGCGCGGGCGTTGCATTTTCGCGGGCATCGGTGCAGCCAGAGCGTACTCGGATCCAATGAGAGTATCGATGCCTTGACATCTGAGCAGATGCGTGGATATTTTGCCGAACATTATGCTCCTAACAATATGGTTCTGGCGTGCTGCGGCAACATTGATTTTGACGCGATCTGCAAACTGGCAGAGGCGAACTGTTCTTCGTGGCAGAGTACCGAAGTTTCAAGAGAGATCAGTTTTTTCGAAGGCACAAGGGAAAAGCAACACAACGAAAAAGCGAACCTGGTGCGTGAGCATATCTGCCTGGTGTCTCCGGCGGTTTCGGCCCAGGACGAAAGGCGATTTGCCGCGTCGCTGCTGGCAGTTATCCTTGGCGACTATACCGGCTCGCGATACTTTTGGGGGCTTGTCGATACGGCACTTGCGGAAATCGCGGCGATGCAGTTCGAATCGATGGACGGTGTGGGGGCATTATATAGTTATATCAGGTGCAGCAGTGAAAATGCCGACAAGGTGATGGAGATCGTAGCGTCTATCTTCGCCGATGTCGCGAAAAACGGGGTCACCGAAGATGAACTTCAAAAAGCCAAGAACAAGGCGTTAAGCTGTC
>DRGS01000165.1 GCA_011053245.1 Phycisphaerales bacterium | reverse complement strand
CGAGACTGACCATCGAAGGAGTAGATTCGCTAACTCCAACCAGATACCGCGTCATCGGCGACCGCATCGAAGCGGGAACATTCATGGTGGCAGCGGCTATTACCAGCGGCAAACTTGAACTTACCAATTGCTGTCTCGACGATATGGTAGCTGTCATCGACGTACTCGAAAATATCGGGGTCGTGATAGAACCTACCGATAGCGGCTGCATAGTAACTCGCGATGGCGGCCTCAAAGCAGCGGACCTGACAACTCAGCCCTATCCCGGCTTTCCGACGGATCTTCAGGCTCAGGTGATGGCGTTATTGGCCTTAGCTGACGGAAACAGCGTCATAACCGAAAAGATATTCCCCGACCGTTTCATGCATGTAGCCGAACTGAACCGAATGGCTGCGAACCTGAGAAAAGAAGGGCCGTGCGTTATAATCGCCGGCGTTGAAAAGCTCGTCGCAGCTCCTGTGATGGCATCGGATCTGCGGGCTTCGGCTGCGCTTGTACTGGCAGCTCTTGCCGCCGAAGGAACTACCATGATAAACCGCGTCTACCACATAGATCGCGGATATGAAAGGATCGAGCGTAAACTCAACGCAGTTGGCGCAAAGATCACCCGCCAAAGCATTTGATGCTATATTTCAGAATAGAGTTTTTTACAATCGTTTATTGGTGAATGCTCTGCCAGCGGATTAGCTGCTACCATAAATGCCGGTTTGCAAAGGCATGCCCCGAACCGGATTTCAGGTATTTTTCAAAGACATCAGCTTTTCTGTCATCCATGAAGCGAATAGCCACAACAGCTTTCCATGGTTTAAATCTTGTAGTATGTGGTGATTTGCCGGCATTGTGTTCTTTAAGGCGGTCGTTAAAATTACTCGTTATGCCTATGTATCGTTTGCCGGGATAGCCAATGCTCTCTAACAAATATACATATTTCATCATGAACTCTTTAGATATTGAACAGGTATAGAAAAGCCCTACTTCGCTAAAGCTACGAAGGGCATCCTGCATAGCTCACAAAGTGAGCGACGCAGGATGGAGGCGGGGGGATTCGAACCCCCGTCCCGTGACATTTCAGGAAAGGCGTCTACATGTTTAGTCGTTCATTTAACATTCGCTTACGACAGCGCCAAACGACAGGCTATATCGCTTACTAGTCCGCGATAAATTTCGCCTTTACGTCACGAACACCCGCAAAGGCTATCCCGCTGATCGGCGCTCTTAACGAACCGGCGAGAAACGGTCCGTCAGAACGGGTTGCCACTATTAGGCAGCCATTTGCAACTGTGAGTTGCCAATTAAATTAAGTTTGCCGGATATTTAGCCAGGCCAACCGACATCCTGGACATGCAACCTGACCGTCTACCTATCCGGTCGAAGCCATTCGCCCCCTATTCAGTTTGCAAAGAACGCAACCCTTCTATTATACGCCCCAGCGACGGAAAATGCAAGCATAGGGTACATTAAACTGATAATACGCAAGTTTTGGTGCAGGATAGCCGAAAATAATAACATTAGAAGGGGTTTTTCGGCCTTTCTGTCCGTATATAAAGGCATGATTGCACTTTGGGCCTGATCTTGCCATTAATTATGGACATCCGTTTTGGATTTCTGTATAATGTTAACCTATTGTCAATAATCGTGTTATGGGACAGATATCGTCTATGAAGTTAATTATTCAAATACCGTGTTATAATGAAGAGGATACGCTTGCCGCAGTGATAGCGGACCTTCCGCGTGAACTTCCCGGCATAGAAAGTATCGAGTATCTTATAATAGACGATGGATCGGCGGACCGTACGGTCGAGGTAGCCAGAGAAAATGGCGTCCACCATGTTGTTTCGCTTGGTACCAATCAGGGCCTTGCCGCGGCATTTACGGCAGGACTTCACAGGTGCATCGAGCTTGGCGCCGACATCATCGTCAATACCGACGGTGACAATCAGTACCAGGGCAGTTGCATCGAAGAACTCATCAAGCCGATAATGGAAAGAAAAGCCGACATCGTCGTAGGCGCAAGGCCCATCGAACAGATCGAGCATTTTTCATGGCTCAAGAAAAAACTTCAGCGGATCGGCAGTCACGTTGTTCAGCAGATTTCCGGGACCGACATACCGGACACAACCAGCGGATTCAGGGCCTATTCTGTAGAAGCGGCAAGTCAGATGATGGTGTTTAACCGATATACCTATACTCTTGAAACGATCATCCAGGCCGGTGCCATGGACATGCGGATAACGAGTGTGCCCATCGGCGTCAACGGCAAGACCCGGGAGTCGAGGCTGATGGCTTCTGTGACCAGTTACCTCATGCGGTCAGTTTGCGTGATAATTCGTTCGTACATAATTTATAAACCTTTTAAGACTTTCTTTTATACATCGCTTCTTGCAGGCATTGCCGGACTCATACCATGCATGAGGTATTTGTACTTCTTCCTGTCGGGCCAGAAGGCCGGGCATTTACAATCCCTGATGTTAGGCGCGATATTACTGATAATTTCATTTAACCTTTTTTCCTTAGGCGTGATCGGACATATAATCGGGGTCAACAGGAAACTTATAAATGATCTTTTGAAACGCTCGCGGATCAGGAATACACCATGAGGGTCCTTGTTGACATCATTCATCCTGCTCACGTCCATTTCTTCCGCAATGCAATAATTCAGTGGCGAAGCAAAGGTCACGACGTTGCAATAACCTCACGGCAGAAAGATGTAACCGAGTCACTTCTGGAGAATTACGGGCTGGAGCATGTCTGTTTGAGCAAGTCCGCAAAGGGCTTGGGGGGATTATTTATTGAGCTTATATCGAGAGACATCAAGCTCCTGGAATTCTGTAGAAAATTCAAGCCGGATGTGCTTACCGGTATTAGTGGGATGTTTGTTTCCCATATCGGCAAGCTTATCGGCAAACCTGCGATAGTCTTCGACGACACGGAGCATCAGCGAAAAGCTCATCTTATAACATGGCCCCTGGCGACTCAGGTTCACAGCCCCGATTGTTATCTCAAAAAGGCCGTGACTAAGCAGCGGCTTTATAACGGATTTCATGAACTGGCGTATCTTGCTCCAAAGTATTTTACGCCGGACAAAGAGGTGGTAAGGTCCTTGGGAATAGAGCCGGACGAGCGGTATTGTATTTTGCGACTTGTCAGTTGGCAGGCACATCATGATGTGGGTCAGCACGGTTTTGCAGGCGACAATATGATAACCATACTAAAAAAGATAAGTGACTATGCCAGAGCGTATCTTTGCGTAGAGGGCCAGTGCCCTGAAGAGCTTCGACAATATCAATTGACAATACCGGTCCACCAGATACACCATGTGCTGGCATTTTCGTCGCTGGTTGCCGGCGAAGGCGCTACGATGATATCAGAGGCCGCTGTTCTTGGAGTTCCGGCAGTATACATCAATACGCTTAAGTTGGGATACATAAACATGCTTGAGCAATACGGTCTTGTCAAACAGACAATCGACAGCGACGAGGCTTTGGAATATTCTCTGGATCTGCTTAGAGATGACAACAGCCTAAAGAGGTGTCAGGAGGCGAAGGAAAAGATGCTTGCGGATAAGATCGATATGACAGAGTATATCGTACAAACAGTCGAACAAGCCGGAGCCAGACAATGAGTAACAGGTCGAATAAACATCGGGCTTCGCGTTCAAAACGCAAAAGGATCGATCAAGATAAAGGTTCCACCCCACCTGAAATCATCTTGTCGCCGGAGGTTCAGGCAGCAAGGGAAAAATATTTTCAATTCGGTGCATTGGTGGTCCTGCTTGCTTTCGGTGCTTACTATGCAAAGGTGCTTTTCGGGTTCAATGCTATACCGAATCCGGACTGGCCGATGTTTATCCAGGTTGCCAAGGAGCTGCTGTCTTTTGATGTTCCGGCTTCTTTCAAGCGTGTCCCGTCCCTCGGTTTGATGCAGGTTTTTATCGCTAATTTTGTCGGCGGAGACCAGCCGATACTTACTGCCGGGTGGATACTTAATGCTATGATGGGTGTTTTGTGTATCGTTCTTTTCTGGCGTATAGGCCGTCAGATCATAGGTGATGCCGCTATTTGGATAAGTATCCTGATAGTGCTTACCCCCCATGTAGTAAGATTGCAGACGCACCCTATCGTTGAGATAACAATGATAGCTTTCAGTGCGCTTACTTTCTTATTGATGTTTCGGAATTCCAACTGGTGTTACGTTGCGGCAATGGTCGCCACTATGTTGAGGTATGAGTGCGCAGCTCTAATCGGTGTGTGTTTCCTCTGGGACATGGTGCATCGTAAGACGAAGAAGGAAAGGCTTCTGGCTTTGTTGTGGTCGGTCCTGGCGTTTCTGCCGATGGCAGCATGGCTAATTGCAATGAAACTTGCGTGGAAACCGGGGACAAGGCATTATATCGGCCACTTTACCAGCGATCGTCATCTTGGTATGGAGTATGTAAGATATTTGTGGGATACGTCATTTAGAAATATGTTACAGATTCCGGCGATGTTTGGCAGACCCACCAGCCAGCTCCAAGTCGATTCGATCAGAGCATCTATCGGTGCGCTTTATGGTTTCAGCAAAGCCGTCGCCGGGATATCATTTGTTGCCGGTGTGATCTATGGTGTTGTCAAGCGGCAGTGGAAGTATCTTGCGTTACTTTTATTCTTCGTGATATATGTCGGGACCCATATGATCAGACACAAAACACATCACCGTTACTGTGTACCCGTGGTATGGTTGAGTATATTATTGTGTGCGTATGGCCTTATGTGTATTTGGAGAACGATAAACTTCCGGAAGTGGATACCGAAAATAGTAGTGGTTTTTTTACAAGCAGTGGTTTTCGTATGGGCAGTCGTCTGGCTGGTAAAGCTGCTTGCCTTTTTGCCTGATACGAAGATTGTCTGCCCGAAAGGGATATATCTTCCGTATGTGTCCATGGCGGCAGTGATAGCCATTCTTATATTAAATGTGATCTTTTTCAGAACGAAGCATCTCGGCAGAAACCTTGTGATATCGGCTTTGATGTGCCTGATGATAACTTCAAATCATTTTCTGACAGCCAGATTGATAGAAAAAGGATCCTACAGTATTGAGTTCAAGCATCTACTTGACTGGTACAGGGAAAATTCAGAGCCAGGCGAGAAACTGGCCAGTTCATGGGCACATATACTCAAATATATAGATATAGACAAAAAGGATCAATTCGTTAGGATCCACACATTAAAAAGCGAGGACCTCGAAGGTTTTGCCAGAAACTGCCGCAAACGCGGCATCAAATACGTTGAGTGGAATAACAGAGGCAGTGGTACATTTAAATGGCATCCATGCCAGCTACCGCTTTCCAAGGGTAATAGCGTAGGGTCGTTTGAGCTTGTCAAGCGGATACAGATAGGTGAAAAACGCCGTATGTTTATTTACCGTGTGCGAGACAAATCGGAAATAGGCCCTGCTCAATAAGCGATATTAACCGAGATAAAATGGTACGCAGAAAAAAAAATAATCGAACTGTCGCAAACCGTCATCGCAATCGGCAGACAAGTGAGGTATCACGTCAGGACCGCAGCGACATTTCAGTTGCAAAAACATTGGACCCTGCGCAGGAAGCGGCAAGAATAAAATATTTCCAGTTGGCTGTGGGTGTGGTTCTGCTGGCATTCGGAGTGTACTACGCAAAGACACTTTTCGGTTATATAGCGGTGCCGAATTCCGATTGGCCCGCATTTATAGCCAAAGCTAAAGAGATCCTGAACTTCAAAGTGCCGAACAATTTCAAACGTTTGCCGCTTTTCGGAATGCTGCACATATTCATCAGTAATTTCGTTGGCGGGAACCATCCACTGCTCACTGCCGCTTGGATGCTGAATGCAATACTTGCGGTATTGACCGTAATTCTGATATGGCGTATCGCCAGGCAAATAATTGGCGAGTCGGCAATATGGTTATCAATCCTGATCGTGGTCAATCCGTGGGTGATCAAATCACAAACCGACCCGCTCGTTGAGATAAGCATGATCGCTTTTAGTGTGATGACTTTTTTCTTTATGTTCCGTAATTCGAATTGGTGTTACGTCATGGCGATGCTTGCCAGTATGATAAGATATGAGTGTACGGCTCTTATCGGGGTGTGTTTCCTCTGGGATATGGTGCACTGTAAAACGATGAAGCGAAGGATGTTGGCATTGCTGTGGTCGGTCCTGGCGTTTCTGCCGATGGGGGCATGGCTTGTCGGAACAAAACTTGCGTGGAAGGGGGGAGGGCATTACGTTGGCCACTTTACCAGCGATCGTCATCTTGGTATGGAATATGTTCGGTATCTATGGGAAACGTCATTTCGATATTTACTGGAATTGCCTGCCGCTGTAAAGGTATTATTCGTAAAAGTTTCCAGCCAGGGGCAAGCCGATTCGATCAAGTCCTCTGTCGGAATACTTTATGGTTTCAGCAAAGCCGTCGCCGGGATATCGTTTGTTGCCGGTGTGATCTACGGAGTTATCAAGCGGCAATGGAAGTATCTCGCATTACTATTATTTTTCCTGGTCTATATCGGTATCCACATGATCCGGCACAAAACGCATCACCGTTACTGTGTGCCGGTGGTATGGCTGTGCATAATATTGTGTGCGTACGGACTTATGTGTATTTGGAAGATGGTGAACTTCAGGAAGGCGATCCCTCGAGTTGCGGTTATTATTTTGCAGATAGCTGTATTCGTGTGCGCAACCGTCTGGCTTGTCATGCTGATGCGATACCTGCCTGAGATAAAACCTTTCTGTACGAAAGGAGCGTATCTTCCCTTTGCTGCGATGGCAGCCGTAATCGCGGTGGGTGTTCTGCGTTTGGTGTTTTTCCGTGCGAAATATATCTGGCGCGATCTGGCGTTATCGGCTGTGATATGTCTTATGGTGGTTTCGAGTCATTTTATGACGGCGAGAATAATCGGTAATGGATCGCACGACCGTGAGTTTAAAATGCTCGCCGATTGGTATGTCGAAAATACCAGTGGCGACGAGAAATTATTGACGACGATGCCGCATGTTGTTAGTACGTTCGCGCCGAAATATAAAAAATATTTTCGTCATACCGGTTCATTTAAGAAATTAGCAGATGCAAACGAATTTATTGAACAGTGCTATAAGCAAAAGATAATCTATATCGCCTGGGATTCCCGGCTTGGCCTTGTTCCCCATGACTCGTATTATAAGCAATGGAAGTTAGGCAAGATGGCTCCTCTAATGCAGACTCGCGATGTCGGGCCCTTTGAGTTTATGACGCAACTGAAAGTCAGCGAGAGACGGTATATAAATATTTTTCGACTCCGGGCAATGCCTGAAGGTTCAACGGACAAACCGAATTGATAATTTGCTATTTGAAGATCGATGGCGAGACAAGCCCCATTTTTGCCAGACGGTATTGCAAAGCCACAGAAAGACAGCCGAAGCCATAGCGACAGCTTCGCGAAAAGTTTATTGATGACGCTTCTGGAAAGTATTTTGTCGGACAGGAAATTTCTGCTATTTTGTAATCGTTCCAGAGGATTTGCGCCAACATTTGGTTGTCGAAAACAAAATCATCTGAATTCGTTTCCAACGGCAGCTTTTCCAGTAACTCGCGAGAGAATGCGCGATACCCGGTGTGATACTCAGACAGTTTGGCTCCGATCAACATGTTTTCGACAGCCGTCAATAATCTGTTTGCGACATATTTCCAGATCGGCATCCCGCCGCCTAAAGCATGACCGCCAAGAATTCTCGAACCGAGTACGCAATGATACAAACCGTTACCAATCATCGTTGCCATTGCGGGAATAAGCTGTGGTGTGTACTGATAATCCGGATGAACCATAATCACGATATCGGCGCCGTTTTCCAGGGCCAAACGATAACATGTTTTCTGGTTGCCGCCATAGCCGGTATTGACCGGATGACGATGTACGACAGTGTCGGGCAATTTGGCGGCTATCTCTGTAGTTTTGTCATGGCTGAAATCATCGACCACAACAACAAAATCGACGCAACCCTGAGCTAAAACTTCCCGATGCGTTTTTACCAGCGTCTCTTCGGCATTATACGCCGGCATAATAACAGCGACTTTTTTATTGTGATACATATAAAACCGCTCCATTTTTTTTTGTGAATATAAACATTGGCGGACCGACCCGGTATCGCAGATCGAAAGACCTCAGGCAGTACTTCCAGACATTGGCGGTTCTGCCAAACATAACCGCCAGCGATATTCGAAAATCCAGTTTATTAGTCGACGGCGATGACCTCTTTGACATCGGGGATCTTTTCTTTTAACATTCGCTCTACACCCTTTTTAAGTGTCATAGCGGCACCGGGGCATCCCTTGCATGCGCCTTGGAGGCGTACGCGAACGGTGTTATCTTCGTCGATGGCGACGAGCTCGATGTCTCCGCCGTCGTTTTGGAGGGCAGGGCGGATGGTTTCTATGACCTCTGCGACTTGTTCCTTAAAGTATTGCTTTTGGCAACCACATCCTTCACACATTTGAAATCTCCTGTAAAAATTCCTTTCGATTTTGAAACTGTCATTATAACACAGTATACGCTTTGAGCAAGGGTATTTGTTCGATGCCTTCCGTCTTCGTTGAAACTTCGACGCGACCGGGGAAAATTGGGTTTGATTGGGTTTGTATTGGGTTTGTTTTTTTTGTTGGTTTGGGGGTGTAAATCGTCGTAAGTACTTCTTTTGCAAGTAGTTGCAGTGATTCTCTGGGTTGGGAAATTGGGTTTGTTTTTACAAATAAGGGTACTCGAAAACGGGGGTTCTCCCGAAAAGGGTGAGGGTTTTAGGGTGTTTGGAATTGGCTTTAAATTGGCTTTGTTTGGCTTTGTTCCGTTTTGGGTTTTGGGGTGTAAATCGTTGTAAGTATATCTACTGCAAGGGTTTGCGGTCAAATTTGGGCGGTTGAAATTGGCTTTGTTCCTCATAAAAAGGTTTCGCAACAGTGCGGTTCTGTCTTGAAAAAGTGAGGGTTTTAGGGTGTTTGAAATTAGCTTTAAATTGGCTTTGATTGGGTTTGGATTGGGTTTGCTTTTTTTGTGGGTTTGGGGGTGTAAATTGATGTAAGTACATCCACTGCAAGAGGTTGCAGCGATTCTCTGAGTTGGGAAATTGGGTTTGCTTTTACAAATAAGGGTGCTCGAATTTACACCTTTTCCTATTTGAAGTGAGGTTTTTGTGGTGTTTGAAATTGGCTTTAAATTGGGTTCGTTTGGGTTCGTTCCGTTTTTGGTTTTTGGGTGGAAATCGTTGTAACCCTCTATGCCGCAAGGGTTTGTAGTGAATTTTTGGCTGCTCAAATTGGGTTCGTTCCTCAAAAAAAGGTTTTGCAAAAACGTACCTTTCCCTGAAAAAAGTGAGGTTTTTGTGTCACATTTAAATGCTCTCGTTTTAGTCATATTTTCACGTTTTTTAACTACTTGAACCACGAATTAACACGAATGTACACGAATTTTTTGTTCTATACACAACTGCAATCTATCCTGATTATTATGTGTGCATTATACAAAGGTAAGAGTACTTTGTCAACTGAATTATTTATTTTTTTGACCGTAAAGTCGTAATATTTTTATCCCGCAAAGGCGCGAAGGCGCAAAGAAAAGTAAGGGTAAAAGATTTTGACAGGATATATTTAATTTTGAATTATGAATTTTTAGTTTTAAATTACTGGAATTTTCTGTCTTAATACTAATCCCTGCTTAAAGCATACAGGGACAAGCTTACAGGGATTTGGAATTATTCTGATTTTAAGGTGAGGATTTGTTGATTATTGGGGATGGATGGGGTAGTATTTTAAATTGTGGATTAGGTTGGTTATCCGGCGTCGCCAGAGGCGATGCCGCGACATGACCCCTTTAATTCTCCCTTTATCAGAAAGGAGTAGTCATGCCTGAGAAGAAAAAGAGAAAATATTCATGGGGGGAAAGTATTTGTGGCGTAATTGGTTTAATGATAATGATTAACTTAAACCTCTTTGGGGATAGTATCGGCGCAGCTGGATTTGAATGTGGTCTTGGGTGGTTACTTGGGGCGGCTTCCTACCATATGATACGTTATTTCTGCCGAGTTGATTCCAGTCCAGAGCAGGACGATACGCTCGAAGAAGAGCAGGGCTGAAACGGACGAATGTTGAGAGTTGAAAAGGAGAAGTTATGAGAAAGATGATATTGATTTGCACACTTGCTGTTTTCCTTAGTGGGTGTACAGAGGAGCAAAACAGAAAGAAGCTAAACCGGTTAGAGGTGGGCATGACAAAGGCTCAAGTTTTGGAAATTATGGGAGAGCCATACCGGAGGGAAGCCGAAAGCAATAGCGAATGGCTTTTATATAAAACAGAAACTTACAATATGCTCTTAGAGCGACACAAATCTGAAGAAGAGCGGACAACCCCTCTTTTGATTCAAAATGGAAAACTAATTGGTTGGGGAAACAATCTCAAACAGGGACGCAAATGATGTGTCTGTGTGGGGAATAATTATTTTTGAGAGGGATAGGAAATGAAGAGAGTATTCGTTTTAGTAGGATTATTATTTTTAATGGGGTGCCAACCAACGGCTAAACTTGATGATTTTCAAATAGGTATGCCGTTGTGCGAAGTTCAGTCTTTAACTACTTTGGAAAAAATTAGAGAAAACCAAGATTCTGTTACATATCGTTGTAAACTGGAGACTGGGATTGGGTCTATGCTTAAATACGGTTCAATATTTGCAGGTCATGAACCATATAAATTTACTTTCGACAAAAAAACAGACTCGTTAACCGAGGTGGAGTTCGACCAATCCACAGCCAATATTCGCCACATGAAGACGGCCTCGCAAAGGTAGCACCGGCGACTGATTTTCGCTTGACTGATAAGGCGGTACGAAAGATATATAAACCGTGACTTCAAAAGAGTTAGGCTAAAAAGGCTAATAAAGGACAAAAACGAATGGCAAAAGAGAACCACGCATATTTGAGAAGGGAAAAAGAACTTCCTGAAAGAACGAAATATTTTTTTGGTCAGTTTGTACATGGAGCAAACAAGCAAATTTTGCATCCATCAGATTGGAAAAGCTTTTATGTATTCATTCAAGCAGCACATGAGGGAGGTACTAAACTTTTACAGGGAGAACTTATATCTTTACTAATTGATAATGGTTTTCCTGAAGGCAATGCAGAAAGTCTTTCTAATATATATTACCATGGACGAAAACTGCTCCAGTCAAAAATGCGTTTGAATTATATATATAATAGGAAGTCATAAAAAGAAAGTAGCTAAAAAGGTGTAAAAGTCTTCCGCAATGTTTCGCAGTTGTATAAAGCGAATTAAAAGTAATCAAAAATTATCAGGAGAATGAAAATATAGAAGGAAATTAAGATGGGAATAATTGACAGAGCAGTATATAAGCTTATGTGTCCTCAATGCGAAATAAGCGAAACCTCATCACTCGCAGATAGAGGTTCCAAATGGGGCGGCTCTTCTTGGGGGGCTGGAGCATCCTTTACAAAATTTATGACAAAATGGAGTGGCGGTGGTATTCATGAACCAAAGCTAACATTAGCCGTCTGCAACAAATGCGGTGGGAATGCTACTGTTGAATCTCATTATAGCCCTTAGTTGTAATAGTTAAAACTAAGGTCTTAAAAGGCTCCTGACCCCTTAAATTTACCTCAAGATGCTGTATCGTCTAAAAGACAATGAATTTGAGTTAAGAGATTGAATGAGGAAATGAAAGATGGTTTTTTTGGTTAGGATATTGGCTGGTTTATTTTTTTTGTGGCTTATCTGCAATTACTTCTATTCGCTTGGCAGAAAAAGCGGGGTGGAGCAAGGCGGTCGTAAGAGGAAAAAAGTTGATTCTTCTGTGGTGGAAGATGATGATTGAATTTGCCCATTCTACGGTTTGGCTGCAGGGCGGTGGGAAGCGTGTTGCATATTCTTTGTTTTTGTCTATAATGGCCCTGTTCAGTTAGTATTGAGGGTTTTTTATGACATTTACCGAACTATTGGCTTTGGTTTCGTGGGGCAGCGGGGGTGGGGTGTGCAGCGATTCGCGGAAGGTGGATGAAGGCAGCGTTTTTGTCGCGATAACGGGAACAGCGGCTGACGGGCATGATTTCATCGGTGAGGCTGTTGCAAAGGGTGCGAAGTATATCGTATGCGAAAATCAGCGGGAGTGCGGGGAGGCGGAGGAGATAATAGTAGTCGATAGCAGTGAGGCATTGGGGTTGCTTGCGCAGGGGAGGTTTGGGAACCCATCGGCGAAATTAGTGAATCTTGCGGTTACGGGTACGAATGGCAAAACGACGGTGAGTTATCTTGTGCGGTCGGTGGTTGTGGCGGCGGGTAAGGAGTGCGGGCTTGTCGGGACGATAGGATATGAGACGGGGCTGAATTCACATAAGGCGGTGATGACGACGCCGGATGCGCTGGCGATAGCGAAGATGGCTGGGGAGATGGTCGAAGCGGGACATGAGTATATGG
>DRGS01000164.1 GCA_011053245.1 Phycisphaerales bacterium | reverse complement strand
TCTGTTTCATATTCAACACTCCTGAATTTGCAATTTTTATTTATTAAGTCATTTCCTCGCACACGGCCGGTTAGTGCTGCTACTGTGTATAGGTGCGGGCATCTTTATCGGCGCCTGTAGTATGTTCGAATATGAGCCAGTGGTTATGACACCGCCGTCAATTCCAGGGGCGGAATATGTCGGTGCCGAAACCTGTGCCGAGTGCCACGAAGCAGAGTCCCGCTATTTCAATCTTACCGACCATGCAAGTGTATCTATCAATATAACGGATGAAGAAGCTGAAGCCGGCCAGGCAGAGGCCTGTGAGGCGTGTCACGGACCCGGAAGCCTTCACCTTGAAGATGTGTACGATAAGAGCAATATTATCCGGGCAGACGCTGAAACGGCCTGCTTTACCTGTCACCTCGATGTTAAGGGCAAGTTTATGCTCCAGCACCATCATCCCGTACCGGAAGGAAGAATGTTCTGCACCGACTGCCATGATATGCACGGAAGTGACGTGCGGGCTACAGGTGGGAAAATGCTACTGGGTGCTGGTATGTTGGGACGGGACGAAAAATGCTTCAAGTGCCACAAGGAACAGAGGGGCCCGTTTGTTTTCGAGCATGAAGCGATGCGGGAAGGCTGTGCAGTCTGTCACACGCCGCACGGCTCTATTAACGACAAGCTCCTCGTAGCTGGTCCAACGATAACCTGCATACGTTGTCATATCGACGATAAACACGGTGTGGTTCACCACAACAGGGACTGTATTAGTTGCCACACGGATGTGCATGGTTCGAACATTGAGCACTCTCTGACAGCTTATTAAACAGATTAAACCGGCAGTGTGCGAGGAAATGACTTAATAAATAAAAATTGCAAATTCAGGAGTGTTGAATATGAAACAGAGAATAGGATGGAAGGTTGTAACAGTTTCAGTCATCTGTCTGGTTACAATTGTAGGTTTTGCCCAGGCTCAGGAAACCGATGATTCGGACAAAAAACTCAAAGGAGAAGTCCGGTTCCGCTATGACTGGCTCGGAGTAAATAAAGACAGAGGCCGATTCCGCGAAGACAACTGGATGACCGATGGCTCTACAGGCGGACTCGACTGGCTGCACCTGGAAAGCACGGAACCCGATGAAAATGGTTACGAGTGGTTGCTTGAGGGCAGGGCCCTTCATGACTATGATTATGACTTGTCCTTCCTGATGAAAAAAGAAGACAGCCATTATCTCAAGCTCGATTTTTCAGGCCTAAGACGCTATTTCGACGGCTCCAATCACTATTGGGATCCAACCTTAGCAGCACATGGTAGTCGAAGCAAGGAACTTGCAGAAATGCCTGATGGTGATTTCTTTGTTGACCGCAGAAACTATAACATCGAATTGGGGCTTACTCCGCCTGAGGGGGCGCAGTGGGTTTTCGGCTGGCACCGACTGGAAAAAGACGGTAAGGAAGTGCTCTTGCGTGGTGGCAGGGAGAGAACTACCTCCAGCGATAGAGTACTCGGCTTGTGGGGTATATCCAACCAGCGAAGGATTACTGACACCATTTATGGTGAGGTCGCCCGGACATTTGCCGAGAAATACAATTTCAGAATCAGACAGGAATTCGAACAGCATCACGGCAGCCAGAGAATTACTAATGCTGATCAATATCAGGGTGGTACCTTTACGGACAAGGATTTTCTCTATGACCCGGGCTATACGAACTGGCGGACAATGTTCATGTTTGACAGCTTCCTTGATAGAGAAACCTACGTTACCGCCAACTATATGTATAACTATCTCAATAGTAATAGCACCTTTAGTGAATTTAACGACGGGAGTTTGAAGGAAAGTGCAATAGGCACAGGCAATAGCAGAAGGACAAATGTTGGTTCTTTGGGATATCGCAGGGCCAATGTTCTGCAAACGCCGGGCTTGGATTTCACTGCTGCTCTCCGTGTTGAAGACTCGAAAACTGACTCAGGGAGCACGTACTTTGATGGCTCGACTGATAGGCCGTTTACGAGTTCTCTGGACGAGGTTCGTGTTGCAGAAGTGTTCCGGCTGGTCTATAAAGGCATTAAAAAGACTACACTGAGTTTTGACGCTGACCTCGAGCAGAGAGACCTGAATTGGGACGCGCAAACTGATGCTGCCCATGCCGAAGATGTTGATCGGAAGACGGATATCGACTACCTGGACCAGGTTTACACTTTCAAGGCCGTGCATCGCTTCAACCGGGCCGTAAAATCAACCGTCAAGTTCCGGATTAAGGACCTTGAACGCAGTATGACTAACTTGTACCGAGCTGAGACGGATCCGACGAAATTTCCAGGCATTTTGGGCAGTTACCGCAGGAGAGGTGAGGACCTTACCGTAAAGACGGACTTTCGCTTTAACAGCAAAACCAGTTCAACCTTGATGTACCAGTACGTCCATGAAGGTATAGATTTTGAGTTGGGCGGCAAAACCTCGAATCAGGAAATTCACCGAGGCTTGGGAAGCCTTTCATTTAGCCCGAGGGAGAACCTGTTTCTTGTAGGAACGTTTATGCTCGAAAACTACGACCTTGACACGCCGGGAATAGTAGAAAGTACTAATTACGGTGTAAGACCGTCTGACTTCAGAGGTAATTCATATTCACTCCTGTTGGACGGTACTTACGCCTTCAATGAAAAGACCTCCTGTACCTTAGGCTTTCAGCACACGGAAGCCTTGGGTACCGTGGATTATGCCGGCGATTACGTATTTAATAAGGTGGCCATAAGTCTCAAGCATCAATTTGCAGCAAACCAGACAGTAGGTCTGGGCTATCGGTTCTACAACTTCAACAATCATGCGGGTAGCGGCGACTTCGATGACTACAAGGCACATGGCTTGTTTGCTACCTACTCATATACATTCTAACAGTCATACTTGTTTCCTTAAAAACGGGCGGCGCACTAAACGGTGCCCGCCTTTTCTATTGGAGGAAACTAAGAAACCAAGTTGTCCGCTCAAACAAAAGATTAAGATAGGCGATGAGGGGGCGAATTTTCTAACTCGTGTAGCTGTGCAATCCGGTGAAAATCCTGGACAGATTTACCCACAGCAGTGTTATCACAATGGCGATAATCCCCAAAATCGCCAGGCTGCTGCTGATGCGGGCGTATTTTTTGCCAAACATATACCGGAAGTGCAAATACCCTACATATACCAGCCACGAGGCCAGCGACCATAGCTCTTTGGGGTCCCACCCCCAGTAATCGCCCCAAGCTAATTTTCCCCACCAACTCCCCAGGATCAAACCTAACGTAAGAAGTGGAAACCCAAAACAAATCATTCTGTATGTACCTTTTTCATAGTCGAGAAGATTTTCCTTCGTGCTGTCAGCCTTAGTTTTCAGCTGACAAAACGCCTGTACCGTCGCCTTGGCCATTATCACATAAGACATCAGATATACAGCTACATGCGGTGTGAATAACCAACTCTGCAAGGCCGGCGGCAGCTTCTGCGGCTCAGCGCTAAATACAAAACCGGCTGGAAACAGAAGTATTGCCCCGATCAGCATGTCCAACGTCTCGCCGCCAACTCGAAGAAACCGCCTACAGAATATCGACAGCGGATAAATCATCATACCCATACTCAAAAACACTTCGAATAGGTTCTGAAATGGAATATGATGTACATCATACCATCGATAACCAAAGGCAACCACTGCGACCACAAATCCCGCCAGATAAAAGCCCTGTCCCGTTTTTTTTCTGCCCAGCACCGTTGCCAAAAACGCAAACAGATACGACGCAATCACCAGGTAGATAAGCAAACCCTGAAACGTATATTTAATCGTCATTAAATCGATACCTTAGTTTTTACTGTCCCCATGTCCACTCCAATTGTTATATGCCTGAACCAAAACTGCCATAACACGCCCAGGCAAAGCAGCCAATACCCGCCATATACTGCATACAAACCAGAATCAGATGTTACCGATAAAATGGTATAATTGCCGGCCTCTGAATCGTAGGAATGCTGATAAAAATGGTATCCTCCGTAATGCAACGGGTGATTTACCTCAATCGCTTTGCTTGCGACCTCTTTTTCGTTCTCGATAACGACTACCTCACTGAAATAATCACGTATCACCCGAGGCCCTTGTGACACGTAACTCAACTGCAACCCATCTTCGCCCCGATGACTAAAACCCGCAAAACGCTCAAATACATAACGCGTATAACTGTTTCCATCAGGTACTTCAATCTCAACCTCCACCACCGGGTTTTCTTCGCCCCCCTCTTCATCCATCGCTACATTTTCCCCGTCCTCAATCCTAATTTTGAAATTTCTAAAAGTACGCACCACTTTGAGTTTGCCGTTTCCCCCGCCCAAAGAAATCACCTCACCAGCCCTGGCGACAAGCTGCAAATCATGCCCTTCCTGCGTTTTTATATATAGTCGGGAAATCAATTCTTCATCTGTTTTATAGTACTCAATACGAAAATCCTTTAATTTAATGCTGAAGGGCAACTCAATTAACTTTTGCTTAAAATCTTCTGCGACTACATGATTCTCTGAATTCCCCTCAGAAATGACCATATAACCGCTGGGTATTTTCTGTATGCCTAAAAACCGTTCTTGAAGCCGATGCCCCGCTTCCGAGCCCCACATACTTCCACCGAGTACCAGCAAACAACCTGTGTGAATCATAAGCAGTCCTGGTTTGTGAAGTAGTCGGGGAAACTCAACAAAACCAGCTACCAACAGTACTGCCAAACCATACCAGAAAATCCCAAGTGGAACCGAGTTGAAAATCAACTTTGCTTTCTGGGCTCCACAAAATGCCCCTAAAACAGACAGGGCAGCGAGTAATCCGATTACCACTAAGGCCGTCCACATTATGATACGGTTGAGTTTCTTCATCTTGCCTTATGTTTTTTCCTGATTACTTTTACCGCGATTTGTCCTTCAATATGATTATAGCTGAGTCAAGCTTTTATCGCCACTCTTTTTTTAACTGATGATTTTCTCCAGTGCTGTTTCCCGGGATATAGTACCACCCGCAATAATATTATTGGCACTGTTATAAAGCACGAGCCTTTGGCCGGGACATGGGGCGAATTGAGGCTGGTCAAATTCAACAGTTATAGCGGTTTTATTCACATCAATGAGTTTGCACGGTTGTGGGTCGCCATACGAACGAATCTTGCCATACATCCGTTTACCTGAGGCAAGTTCTTGCGGTATGAGCGTATTAATCTGGTTTGCCCTGACAGTATGAGAGCTTATTTCTTCTCTGGTGGTCAGTGTGATGGTATTTGTCTGAGCATTTATCTTGCCAACGTAAAGTGGCTTGCCGCCGGCAAAACCAATACCTCTTCTTTGGCCAAGGGTATAATTTGCAATCCCTCTATGTGTACCTATCTTGTTGCCCTGCATATTGGTTATCTCGCCGGCCTGATTAGCCTCAGCGTCAGTTAAGGCTGCCCGGTAATCATTTTCTCCGGCAAAACACAGCTCCATGCTTTCAGCTTTATCGGCAACACTCAGGTTCAATTGAGCGGCGATTGACCGAACCCGTTCTTTTGTTAGAGCACCTAAAGGAAGAGCAAGCCTTTCCAGTTTTCCCCTGGCGATTCCATAAAGAAAATAACTCTGGTCCTTGGCCTTGTCCCTTGCCAGACCAAGTTGCACTTGGCTGTTGGTTTTAGAAACCTTCGCATAATGGCCGGTTGCAAGATAAGCAATTCCAAACGTTTCCTTCAAAAAATCCCACACTAATGAAAATTTCAGCAATGTATTGCAGTCAACACAGGGATTAGGGGTTTCGCCCGTCCCATAGGACTTACGGAATGGTTCTATGATAAGCTTTTGGAAGGCTTCAGTAACATCAATGAAATAATGAGATAGCCCCAATTCATTGCAAATAAAGGCGGCATCTGCTCCACAGCAGCCGCGTCTGCCTGTGCTGCAAGATACCGGTATTTTCATCGTAATACCAAATACATCCCATCTGTCTTGTTTGAGCAGATAGGCCGCGACACTGCTGTCAACCCCACCGCTCATCAACACCGCTATTTGCTTCGAAGATGCTTTCCTGGGAGCCCAGGGAGAAAGACTTGGTGGCAGTAACTTTATATTCCATTTACCAGCCATCATTACTCTCGAAAATTTTAGTAGAAAAGTTCCGTACTCAAATACCTCTCACACGTGTCAGGCAATACCACAACAACGAGTTTGTCGGCATTTGCTTTTCGCCTGGCTATCTTGACTGAGCGGCGATTGACCGAACCCGTTCTTTTGTTAGAGCACCTAAAGGAAGAGCAAGCCTTTCCAGTTTTCCCCTGGCGATTCCATAAAGAAAATAACTCTGGTCCTTGGCCTTGTCCCTTGCCAGACCAAGTTGCACTTGGC
>DRGS01000163.1 GCA_011053245.1 Phycisphaerales bacterium | reverse complement strand
CCTTGCGGATTATAATGCGTAGAATATAGCAGTAAAGTTAATTTACTTAATTGGGAGGTATGCGCCATGAATACGCTGGCTCGGGAATATGTGGCGGGGCGGTTTGTTAAACGGTTCCGGGGGTTACGGATAGCTGTTGTGTGTGTTTTGTGCGGTTTGATCGCCGGTGATTGTTTTGGTGACACTTTCAAGCATCGTGAGAGCGGTGAGATCTTTCACGGTTTTGCAACGCAGAAAGTTATCCGCGATGAGACGCGTGTGTATATAGCGGAGGAGAAGAAGTTCAAGCCGCTCGATCTCAGAGATTATGATGTTACTGTCAACGGTGAAGGGCGTCGCGACAATGTCATCGTTATACCGCTGCATCTTCAGGAGGCGCTGATCTCGAAGCTCGTCACAGAAGCTGCCTCTAAAACGATCCGTGACGCATCCAATAAAGGTCCGCAGTTTATTCTTATCGAGATCGATCTTCCCGGCGGTCGCGGTGACTACATGCGTGATGTCTGCGCGACTATTACGGATACGACTAACTGTCCGGTGATAGCGTATATAACGGGCGACAAGTTCGGCGGTGCTTATTCAGCGGCGGCAGCGGTTGCATTTGCGTGCGATAAGATCTACATCTCGCCTGGCGCCGTTATTGGCTCTGAGGCTCCTGTTCTGGCCCGTGGTATGGATGAGGCGTCTATTGACGAGTACCGGCAGACGTACAGTTCGAAGTCTCTTGCAGCGTACAAGAACTTTGTCGCTTCTCTTGCGGTCAGGAACGCGAGGCCGAAGGTATTGGCTATGGCGCTTTTTGATACCAGGATCGAGGCAATTGAAGTTGCCGACAGTAACGGTAAGAAGTTTTTTATCGATCGGGCCGACAAGGTTCCGACACAGGTGCTGGTGAAAACGTGGACCAAGTCGACAGTTAAAGAAGTACCCGGCGCAGACTATGGGTCGGTCGAATCTGTCATCCGTGAAAACGAGCTGGTCCTATCCGCTGAGGAGGCAGTCTATAGCAAAATGGCCGACGGGATCGCTACTTCTCGTAAGGATATTCTTGTTCTAATGCATGCCGAGGGTGGACGTTTGACCAGAAGTGCGGTGATAGATAAATCGGTGGCGAAATTTTTGCAGAACCGGCGTCAGATCGAAAAACTTTTCGCCTCAGTTACCGATCTTGAGGGTCGCAGCAATCTTCTGGGTAAAGAGTTGGATAAGGTCATCGAGCAGCGGAGCCGCGGAACGGAAATGCAAACACAATTTACCTCTCGCGGCGATCGTAGAAACCCAAGGCTGCAGGGGTCCGACCGTCGCAACCGGGTCGGGCAGGTCGACCGGATCGTAACCGACTATCAGGGCGCCGATGAGGGGCGTTTGATGGAGGAACTGTCTTTCGTGTTGTCTGGTCTTATGAGGGACTACCGTAAATTACTCGGATTGGCGAGGCGATATCCGGGAGCCTTGCCGCTGAATGTGACGGTTTACGGTCTCGAAAAAAGGGCCGATTCCGCCCAGGTAAAGCTTGATAATTTAAGCCGGCTTCGAGGCGGCATACGGACTTTCCCGTAACGTCTTTATTGACAGCATGTTACGCTATTTGGGGGGGGGTAGTTATGGGGATTTCTGAGAAATAATCTGGTTTCAGTGCCATATAGTTGACACTTTCGTGATTTTTCCTTTTACTTTCCTTTTGCTTTCCGGTAGAATCCTCGGAAATCTTTTGTATTGCTTTTTTTATGGGAAGCAGATCTCAGTATGGATAACGATGTGACGATCATCATCGGCGAGGGGGACGAGGGGCATTTCATTCTGACGAAACGAAATATTATTCGCTGGGGTATTAAGTGGCCGATCATTCGGTTCGGTGATGGTAGTGGCATACTCGATTTTTTTGCGGCTGCCAGAGAGGGGAAGTGTCTGGCTAATCGAAGGTATGTGCTGCTGTTGTCGCTTTCTATGCACAATTTTGACTGCCTTGAAGTTCTGCGGGCACTGAAAGAGGATCCCGACTTCAAGGATATACCGACTATGGTTCTGACTATCGCTACAGATAGCAAAATCACAAGTGAATGCCTTAAGCTCGGCTGTAATGCAATTTTGTCGAAACCGCTTGAGCGTAAGATCTTCTTCCAGGCTCTTGACAATATCGGGGCAGGCCAATCTCTGGCCGAAATCGACACCTTTGAATGATACCAATGGTATTTATTACTCGCGCGTTGCATGATTTATAAATCATTGCCAAAAAGCCTTTAACCGCGAAATCAGGCCATTGTTTTTGTCCTCTTGCTCTAATTATTCAGTTAAATTGGGGGTCTTGCCGATACTAATAGATGCGCTTATGTGGTGTTGGTGCGCTGTTTTAATGTTGAAAAGGGTGTTTTTTCGGTTTTTGGAGAGTTTTTTAGTGAAGAGCAGCAATTTATATCTTCTTGCTTTGAAAGGGTTTGCACTTACCGTGTGTGTTGTGCTGCTGTTTAGTTGCATCAGTTTTAATATAGGCGATAAGCCGAGCGAGTATGCCTGGCCGCATAATAACTATGCCGATGGTGAGGTTCTGATAGATTATGCGAGCGTGCATGACAGTCATGCGGCTAACTGGTGCGGTACGGTTGGGGCGTTTCTTGCATACTATTTAATGTATTATGTGGGGCCGGGCGTGTTTTTGCTGCTTGTCTCGTTAGTCGCTTTGTTAGGGGTGAGTCTTGCGGGGGTGAATCTGACCCAGCCAGTCCTGAGGTGGACGGGACTTTTTCTGCTGGTTGTCGCGATGTCGAGTACGTGGTATCTGCTTTGGCCGTTTGCGGAGAGGTGGCCGTACGGCAGCGGAGTTTTTCCGATGGGCGGTGGGGGGATCCTTGGGATCGCAGCTGGTGATTTTTTGAAGGGGCATCTTGCCGCGTTGGGGACGTGTATCGTTATCGTCAGCGCGTGGATAGTGGGTGCGATACTGTTAGCGGATGTGCTGGTGCTTACAGCTGTTCGATGGTTCGGTATCGGTGTTGGGAAGGTTTTCGGTCTTGCGGTTCCGGCATGGTCGGCTGCGAGGGCGCAGCCGCAGGCGATGAGCGAGATATGGCGGAACCTTGCCGAGACGCAGAGGCCCAAGCCGGAGAAGAAGAGACACTTGTTCTCGTGGCACAGGGATGATGACCTTGAGGATATCGCCGGGCCGGTGAGTGACTACGGAGAAGAGGGCGAAGAGGAAGTTGAGGATGAAGAAGCCGAGGGCGAAGGTATTGCGGTTAAGGTTAAGAGGAAGCTGAGGCGAAAGAAGTCGAAACGCGGTAAGGCGGCGGCAGCGAAAAAGGCTGAACCTGAGCCGGAAGTTTATGTACCCAAGAGTTATGAGGATTATGAACTGCCGGGTATGGATCTGCTTGAGGAGCCGGAGTTCGGGTTTGCGGCTATTCAGGGCAAGATGGTCGATCGCAAGGCGGAGACGCTTGAGAGACTGCTTGCCGAGTTCGGGGTGAACGCTCATGTTGTCAATGCTGAGCCGGGGCCTGCGATAACGATGTACGAACTGGAGCTTGCTCCGGGCATTAAGGTCAGTCAGATCTCGAATCTTGCCAACGATATGGCTCGTGCGCTGGGGGCAGGTTCGGTGCGTGTGGTTGCTCCGCTTGCAGGCAGGCATACGATAGGGATTGAGGCTCCGAACAGTCAGCGTGAGATCGTGCGTATTAAGGAGTTGGTCCAGAATAGCAAGTCAAAACCCGCGAAGATGCAGATACCGCTGTTTCTGGGTAAAAGTTCCTCGGGTGAAGTGTTAGTGAGCGATCTGGCGTCTATGCCGCATTTGCTTATCGCCGGTACGACGGGTTCGGGTAAGAGTGTTTGCATAAACAGTATCATAACGAGCATCATGCTGACGAGGCGTCCGGATGAGGTGAAGCTGATCCTTGTTGACCCGAAGATGGTTGAGATGGCTGTGTTTGAGTCGATACCGCATTTGATGTGTCCGACGATCACGGAGACCAAACGGGCCGAGCAGATATTGGAATGGGCGACGACGAAGATGGATGAGCGGTATGAACTTTTGGCGGAGGCGAAGGTGCGGAACATTGTTTCGTATAACAAGCTCGGTGCGGAAAAGATAATTGAGCGGTTCCAGCCAAGTACGCCGGAGGAAGAGGCGAAGATACCGAAGAAGCTGCCGCATATTGTGATAGTTATCGATGAGCTTGCCGACCTTATGATGACGGCGGCGAAGGAGATCGAGTCTTTTATTGTTCGGCTTGCCCAGAAGAGCCGTGCGGTTGGTATTCATCTTGTCGTGGCGACGCAGCGGCCGCAGGCGACGGTGGTGACGGGGCTTATCAAATCGAATATGCCGGCGAGGATCGGGTTCAGGGTGGCGGCGAGGATGGACAGCCGTATTATTCTCGATCAAAACGGGGCCGAGACTTTGTTAGGGCAGGGTGATATGCTGTTTTTGAAACCGGGTACGAGCGATCTGATCCGTGCGCAGGGGGCGTTTCTCGATGACGGTGAATTGAAGCGGATCGTAAAGCATCTTAAGGAAGTCGCTCAACCGCAGTTCCATCCGGAGCTGATGCAGCTTAATAAGGTTGATATTTCGGGGATGGGTAAGGATGAGATGTTCGATGAAGCGGTGAAGATCGTGTTCGAAACGAGGCGCGGGAGCGTGTCGCTATTGCAGAGGCGGCTGAGTATCGGCTATGCGCGTGCGTCGCGAATAATTGAGATGATGGCGGCGGCGGGGATATTGGGTGAGTATAAAGGCAGCCAGGCTCGCGAAGTGGCGATGAGTGCCGCTGAATATGAACAGGCGAAGAAGAATCTGTTAGCTGATGAGGTGGCAGGTTACGATGACCTTACCGAGCAGGACGATGAGGATGAGGAAGAGACGGTCGAGTATGTAGACGAGGAGGACGAGGAAGAGGAGGTTGAGGAAGAGGAAGAGGAATAATTTTTAATTAACTAAAACTTTGGGGACATAATCATGGACTTGGATCAACTTTTGGCAATGGTAACTGCGGTTTTTTTTGGCGGGGCGATCGGTTTTGAGAGGGCATTGAGCGGTAAGCCGGCGGGTTTGCGAACGAATATTCTCGTGTGCCTCGGTGCGGCGGTTTTTACGAGTGTTGCCCATGCGACTTCGGGTGCTTCGCCGGACGCTGCCAGCAGGGTGATGGCGGGCATTATAACGGGTGTGGGTTTTCTGGGTGCGGGCGTTTTGATCCATGAGGGCAGCGGCGTGCACGGTTTGACGACGGCTGCGAGTGTGTGGTTGGTGGCCAGTATCGGGGTCGCATGCGGATCGGGTATGTATGCTGTTGGTGCGGCGACGACATTCATTGCATTGCTGATATTGGTGGTTCTTTCGCCGCTGGCAAAGAAGATTCGAAGCGACCTCCACAAGAAAGGGACCGGTAAAAAGAAAGAGGAAGAGGGGATCTAATACCAACGGTATTTATTACTTTCGCGTGTATAGGTTTTTAGTCATTGTGAGCTAAAAGATCAGACCGCGCACTAATCGCAATTATTTTTTGAATGGTATAAAAGGTGGGTATAGAAACTGCACTTATGCTTTTGCCGGGGCTTGTCGTGGGGCTAACCTTTCATGAGGCTGCGCACGCGATAAGCGCGAAGTGGCTTGGCGATCATACAGCAGAGAAGATGGGCAGGGTGAGTCTTAATCCGCTGCGGCATATGTCGCTGATGGGGACGATCGCGCTTTTCTTCATCGGGTTCGGGTGGGGTAAGCCGGTGATCGTCAATCTGCACAATTTTAAGAAGCCTAAGTTTCACTATCTGCTGAGTTCTCTTGCGGGGCCTGCGGCGAATTTGGTTCTGGCGGCGATAGCTCTGGGGATATTGTATCTGCGGCCGTGGTGGGTTCTGGAATGGATATGTACGTCGATCTTTATTGTTAATTCACTGCTGGCGACTTTTAATCTGCTGCCGATCCCGCCACTGGATGGTAGTAAGATATGGCCTTGTCTTATTCCGGGTGCAAGTCCGCAAATTTCAAAGAAGTGGGGCCGGGTTTGGCTGATCGTGTTAGTGGTCTGTCTATTTACGGGGGTGATCGACAAGGTCATAGATCCTGTATTTGGGTTTCTGTTTGCTCTGCTGCCGGGGTGAGTGGTTTGTTGGCAGGGGGAGATAAATAGGTGACTGTCCCCTATTAATTAGTTGTGGAATCGCTTCGTAGATCGGGGTTTGTGGACGGGGTAAATGGCTTATTGGCAGGAAACTGTGGGTCTTTTCATATCACAAGATTTAGCGTTTTCTATGTAAAGCTAAACCGCCCAAGGCAAGAAGTATAAGTGTTGCAGGTTCGGGCACTGTAGTGACAGAAGAAAACTGGTCACCGGAAGAAACAACATCAAAGAAGGTGCTATACGATTCATATAGCTCAGCTTCACTGCTACCCCAGGGAGTTAAATATATATTAGCGTTTATCGTATATTGCCCTTCGAGCAGTGCGCCAATATCTACGGTATCACCTTCATTTGTAAAAGCCTGAGCGAAGAACATGTCTTCGGCACCATATAAGTCCTGGAGAATAATATCTATATTAATGGTGTTGTCTACAATGGTATATGTTGCGCTTAGCTGTTTTTGGCTACTATCAGTGAACATACTCCAAGCACTAATAGATAACAGATCACTGCTTGTTGGGTTATCGACATTTAAGGAAATATTGGTGTTTAAGTAATTATAGGGCATCGTGACAGGACTTCCATCGACTCGCCACGCTCCTCTCGAATCCCAAGGATCAGGTGCTATGAAATCCGTTTCTTCAGGTTCTGGAAACTTTATTACCTCATCGTCAGGCAGAGGCCAATAGTTATTTGAACCAGGCCGGATAAATTGCTCCAATTCTCCTCCAGGAAAAAGGGGGGCTCCTACTGGCCAGGTTTGGGGGATCGTATAAGCAGAAAGAGGGATACAGAGCAACAATAAAAGTGCGCCGCACAGATGGACAAAATAGTTTAAATTTCTCAGATTTTTCACACCAACTCCTCTATCCTCTAATAATAAAGGTATTATCGGGCGTTGTCAAGAATAAAAGGTGGTTTCATCCGATTTTTTGTGTTTTTTGGGTCTGGGGGCGTTTTTCAGTACTGTTAACGCATTTTTTGAGTTTTTTTGAAAAAAGACTTGCAATTTATTTGTAAGTGTGTATATTACCGCTTTGGAAATGCTCTGTCGCATGGGGTTGCGATGATTTTTTGGGGCTGGCAGTTTCGCGACGTGGCCAGTTCAAGCCTCCGACAGAGCCCAGCCGGTTCGCTAAGCGGGCCTCGCGACATGTTGTGCAAACTTTGAATACCCTTCAGGGGTAGTAAGTGCTCGCGTTGGAAATTGTGATTGATATGCCCGAACGGGCTTGGTCTGTTGGTATTGTTTGCGAGAACCAATATATAAAATATAGATTGGATTTGCATTACCCGGTGGTGTAATTGGCAACACTCGAGGTTTTGATCCTCGCATTCCAGGTTCAAGTCCTGGCCGGGTAAGTGCCTGATAGGCACTCTCGTCTCACGTTGGACGGGAATTAGTAATAGTAAAGATGTTGTCCGCGAAATTGCGTGATAGTTAATTGCTGGTTTTTAGTTAGTTAAGTGCTTATGAGTAAACGAATAGCGATAATTTTAGCAGCGGGTCAGAGCAGCCGGATGAATACGAAGGTTGTCAAGGTTCTGCACGAGGTGTGCGGTCGGCCGATGCTTGATTATGTTATCGATGCGTGCAGGCAATCCGGGGTCGAGAAGATAATCGTCGTTGTCGGGTACGGTAAGGAACAGGTCGTCGAACGATATAAAGACAGTAGTGATATTGTCTTTGTCGAGCAAGTCGAACAAAAGGGTACCGGCCATGCTGTTCTGTGCTGCAAGGAGCATCTTGTCGGCATAGAGGGTCAGGCTTTGATATTGTGCGGTGACGCACCGCTTATCCGGACGGAGACGCTAAAGACGCTTATTGAAAAGCACGGTTCGGAAATGGCGGCGGTTACGCTTGCGACGACTGTGCTCGATGAGCCGGCGGGGTATGGGCGTATAGCTCGTGATGACTATGGGAACATGCAGGGGATCGTTGAAGAAAACGATTGCACGGACGAACAACGTAAGATCAAGGAAGTGAATCCTGCTTATTACTGCTTTGATATACCGGTTTTGCTTGAAGCGATTGAAAAAATAACACCCAATAATGTTAAGAATGAATACTATCTCACTGACGCGGTGCATATAGCTATTTCCAGCGGGCATAAGGTTGTCGCGGTTACGGCGGTGGCGGCGGAAGATTCGATGGGTATCAATAATCGTCTTCAGCTTAGTGAGGCGAGTAAGATAATGCAGCGGCGGATACAGCGCGAGTTTATGGATAACGGTGTTACTATCGTCGATCTTGATAATACATGGATAGACGTAAGGACCGAGATCGGTCAGGATACGGTTATCGAGCCGTTTACATATATTCACGGCGAAGTAAAGATAGGCGCTAATTGCAGAGTAGGGCCGTTTGCTTACTTGAAAGATAAAGCCGAATTGGCGGACGGAACGGACTCAAATGTTTTTTCGTATAAGGGCACAATGAAGAAAAGCGTGGCGAGCCGGAAAGCCCGCCGTCTCAAGAAATCCAGAAGCTCACAGAAGTCAATAGTAGCATAGTAATAACGGGATAATTATGATCAATCATCCAATAAAAGTTTTTGGCGGTTCGGGTAATCCGGCTTTGACGGAGGCGATCTGCGAGTATATTGATGTGCCTTTGGGTAAGGTAAAGATCGATCGTTTTCCGGATGGAGAGAAGATAATCAAGCTCGAAGACGATGTTCGCGGTGCGGACTGTTTTGTTGTTCAGTCGACGTGTACGCCGGTTGATGCTAATTTAATGGAGCTTTTGATATTTCTTGATTGTCTTAAGCGGGCGAGTGCGGCACGGATCACAGCGGTTGTTCCTTACTTCGGTTATGCCCGTCAGGACAGGAAGGACGAGGGCAGGGTTCCTATAACAGCTAAGCTGGTTGCGAACCTGATAACGATAGCCGGGGCCGACAGGGTCGTAGGTATTGATCTTCACGCGGCCCAGTTGCAGGGCTTTTTTGATATTCCAGTGGATCACCTTTTGGCTGAGCGTGAACTGGTCAAATACTTCAAGAGTAAGAACCTGAAAGACCTTACGGTTGTCGCTCCGGATGCGGGCAACATGAAAACGGCTTCGCGATATGCTTCGGCATTGGGCGGCGAGCTTGCGATCATACATAAAAGGCGCGTTAACGGCAGTGAAGTCGAGTGCAACGAGATAATCGGCGAAGTGGCGGGCAGGAACATTGTGATGTGCGACGATATGATCTCGACGGCGGGTACGTTATGCGGGGCGGCGAACCTATTAAAAAAACGAGGAGCAAAACGTATAATTGTCGGTGCAACGCACGGTGTACTTGTAGACCAGGCGG
>DRGS01000162.1 GCA_011053245.1 Phycisphaerales bacterium | reverse complement strand
GGAAAGGACGGCTGTGTGTTTCCTGTGACGAACAGGGCCGCAGACGTTAAGCGAATTCTTGAAGATACCGCCAGGCGTCTGAATATTCGTTTTATATATGGCAAGCAGGTTGAAACTATCGAAAAGCAGCCGGGCGGTTTCGTGACAACGGGGGGTAAAGAAAGGATCAATTCCGGTTGCGTTATTATAGCTACCGGCGGGGTGAGCTGGCCCTTTACCGGTTCGACGGGTGACGGGTATGGGTTTGCCGAAGCGTTCGGCCACAAGGTTTTCAAACCTGTCGCTGCGCTGGTTCCGCTGATAACAAAAGAAAACTGGCCGGGCAAACTTCAGGGGGTCGGGATAGTGAAAGTAAGGCTTAGCGGAAATAAAATAACATCAACAGGGCCGCTGATGTTTACCGGTGACGGTATCGGCGGGCCGGTATCGCAGGATTTCAGCAGGGAGATCGCCGATCAGCTTGCGGACTGTTCCGATGGCGTAGAGGTTTGCATTGATATGATGCCGGATACCGACGAAGCCGGTCTCGACAAGCTCATCGTTGATGAATGCGCAAAGCAATCCCGGAAAGAACTGGCTGGGGTGCTGGCAGTATTTTTGCCGCGGAAGATGAGTATATTTCTATGCGACCGGATCAAACCGACAGGGCAGATACTCGTTAGTCAGTTCGCAAAAGCCGACCGGGCGAAACTGGTCACGATGATAAAGTCGCTGCCGCTTACGATCGAGGCAGCCAGACCGATAGAGGAAGCGACCGTTACTCGCGGCGGCATCGACACCGGCGAGATCGATGATAAGACAATGGAGTCGAAGCTGTGTGAGGGCCTTTTCTTTGCAGGCGAGGTGATCGACGCGGATGGCCCTTGCGGCGGGTACAATCTTCAGATATGCTGGTCAACGGGAGCTTTGGCGGGTAAAATGGCAGCGGAAAAGAGTAAGAAATAGATCGTTGGGGTCGTCATGGCAGATCAGGTTGAAAAGACAACTGTTTTGTTTTTGTGTACGGGTAACTCTTGCAGGAGTCAGATGGCTGAGGGGTGGGCGGTGCATTTAAAGAGCGACTGCATAGACGCGTACTCGGCTGGGGTTATGCCTTGTAAGGTAAATGAGCGGGCGATAGAGATCATGGCAGAAGCTGGTGTCGATATTTCCAAACATTACTCCAAGCATATCGAGGATCTCGCTGGGATCGACTTCGACCATATCGTAACGGTCTGCGATAACGCAAGAGAGCAGTGCCCGGTGTTCTTAGGTGGAGGTGAGATCATCCATCACAGCTTTGACGACCCATCGTTCGTCATCGGGACGGTAGAAGAGGTCATGGCCGAGTTTCGAAGGGTAAGAGATGAGATAAGGGCGTTCGTAGAGACGATGCCGGAGAGTCTGGAGAAAAATGAATAGCGATCAACTTGAAAAATACAGTTCGGCGATAACGCTTTCCGATATGGAGATATTCGTATTTCCGGAGCTTATGTACAGCCTGGTTCTGGCCAATATTATGAGTCCGATCATCTGGGAGTGGCGCGAGACGGAGACCTTTAAGAAACTCGAGGGCAAGTCGCCGTACCGCAAGCTGATGCGGTTAAAGCAGTTCATTATGGATCGCTATGAATTTAACCTTGACCTGGATACATGGGGTCTTACGAGCCGGGATGTCGAGCTTGACCGGTTTAAGGATCATATCGCGCCGGAGGAGATTACTAAGAGCAATGCCCTGTTCGGGTATACGGGCGATAAGTATTATTTCGACGTCGATATCCGGCGGCACTTCGGGCTTGATAAGTATGATGGCGATGTGATCCCCTACTGGAAGACGGAGACGGCTGAGGCGATGGCCGCGTTTCGGTACAAGGAAGGGTACAGTACCGGTGCCGGCGAATGCGTTTCGCTATCGACGCTGTATGCGGCAGCGGCATTTGTGGTATGCGGGATACCGCTGGAAGATATTTATATGGTGCTGACGCCTTTGCATTCGCAGAATTTTATCGATATCCAGGAAGGTGTGCTGACGAATAATCGCAGGTTAGTGACCAAGTCGATGTGGTTTAACGGGACGGCACTTAGCGATAAGGCCCAGCGGGCACTGCGGAACGAGCAGGTAACTATCGTCGCCCACCCGGCAGGTTACGTTCACTGTCTGTATGACGAGGCAACGATGGGAAGTGAGGTTTACGAGCGATTTACGGGGTTGATGGATAAGTATCTGACCGCCGATCTTACGCCGCTTATCATAGCCAATTTTCTCAGGTGCAATTCCGGATACCAGAAGTATTTTCAGTTCTGTCGGCAGCGGCGAGGTGAGCAACTTTTCATCAAAGCCGAGGTATTGTTCCATTACGAACACGGCAGCACGTTCAGGATATACGATGCTTCGTTCGATAAACTTTTAGCCGAAGTCCCGACGGACGATTATGTCGGCTACAAGGTCGTGGAGCGGCTGTGCTGCGAGCAGTTGATGGCATTTATCGAATATGAAAAGATAAACATGAAAGACGCCGCCAGCAGGGATAAACTTTCAAAGTACCTGGCGGCTTTCGTCCCGGATGCCGACAAATTTGTCGCTGAGCTGTTTTCGTTCGTGCACATGGAGGCTCGGCTACCGGCTGCCGGGAAGGAATATGTCCCGTCAAAAGCGATCGAGTTATCGACGGAGATGAGCAGGGAAGAGGTGATCGATTATCTTGAGAGTATTCGCGACGACAACGCTACGACCGATCTTGCCTTTTATGCTTACCGTGATATGAAACGATGCTCGTGGGCACCTTTCATGAAGGCGGCAATTGAGCGGAATCCCGTTTCGATAGAGGCGACGAAAGATAAATCGATCAAAGAGACGTATCAATGGCTTGAGCAGATGGATAATGGGTCGATCTATGACGGTTCGCGGGTTGCCCAGCCGGATGAGGTGATCAATTTCCACAGAGGCGATGGCGCAGAAAAGGCGATACTGCTTGCGAATGTAATTCATGGCAGAGACAGCGAAATGCCCGTAACGATCGAGATCAACGACCAGAATGTTCTATTGAAAGCAGGCCAGGATTACTACTTTACATCTAATAAAGGTTTGAACCAGAGCATAACCGTAGGGGCCTAAGTCCGTACGGTTTTCAATATCATGACTGAAACTAACGACCAACAGACTAAATTAACCGGTATCATCTTTTGCATAGGGTCACTTCTGTGCTGGTCGGGCGGGCCGATCTTCATAAAGTTACTGGCAGGCCATATCGATCTTTGGACTCAGAATTTACTGCGATATTTAGTAGCGTGTTTGTTCTGGCTTCCATTTCTGGTATTTGTGATCGTGACGAAAAGATTTGATCACAATATCTGGCGACGGGCGTTGCTACCGGCTGGGGCGAATGTGATCATGCAATCGCTATGGACAGCGGGCTTTTATTATCTCGATCCCGGTTTCATGGTGCTGCTTTCGCAAACTTCCGTGATATGGGTAGCGGGTTTTTCGATCATTTTCTTTTATCAGGAAAGAGGGCTCGTCAGGAGCGGATATTTCTGGCTGGGGCTTGTGTTGTCGGCGGTTGGGGTTGCGGGCGTGATATTTTTTAAGGACGACGTTTTCACACAGAAAACGGTTATAGGTATACTGATCGTGTTTGCGTCGTCGTTTTGCTGGGCGATCTATACTATCTCAGCGAAAATAGCGTTCAAGGAAGCAGGGGCATGTCGGGGTTTTTCGGTCGTTACGATCTATACCGTTTTGGGATTAGCGATACTGGCTGGGTTTTTTGGAGACATGGGCAATTGTCTTACCATCGGGTCGGAGCCGTGGTTTTACATCGTGGTATCGGCAATACTATCCATCGCGATCGCTCATGCATTTTACTATGCGGCAATTCGAAGGATAGGCGCCGCGATACCGGCGGTGGTTCTCCTGTCGCTTCCCTTTATTGTCCTTGCCATCTCAAGTGTGGTCTTCGCAGAGAGGCTAAACACTCTCCAGTGGATCTTCGGGGCAGTACTGCTAACCGGTGCGGGACTTTCTATCTGCGCACAAAATCGCCTCAGATGACATCTGTCACCGAGGCGAAGGCCTTACGGCTTAATTTTGTTTTGCGTTGTCGGGGTCGAGGGATTTTTAGAAATCGTAGATCTCTTTGGCGATCTTAAAGCCGGCATCGAGAGTCTTTGTGAAATCCGGGTGCAGCGAATCCGATACTTCGTGCGTTTGAAGGAACTCTTCCGTCAAAGATGCAGCATCGCTGAAACCATCCTTTTTGACCTTATTTCGCATCCAGTTCATTATTTCTTTTTCATTCATATTACTATCTCCTGTCTGTTCACTTTAAGTTGCGAACAAAAACCATCTTTAAACATCAGTCTTTCTACTGTTCACGCATTAAATCATCGGCGAAATATTCCGGGAACATGCGAAAAATTAAAAAATGTTTTGCGAATGACCTTAAGTTATCAAGTTGACCGGCGATACTAATATTGATTTGAGGGGTGCGAAAAACACGAGGGTTTTGCTCGGCATAGCCGGTTAAGCATCTATGATGCTGCAAATATGTCGATAATAATATTGATATAGGGCATTTTTGGCGGTCTGTCCGATAAAATCTAAAGATTTCAAAGACTTTTAGCCGACAAGTGTAATAAAGTTATAGGTATTGTGTAATTTGAACGGTCCCTGCGTCATTAAAGGAGATAGCAATGAGGACAATAGCAGTAATAAACCAAAAAGGTGGTTGCGGTAAGACCACCGTATCGATCAATCTGGCCAGTGCTTTAGCGGACAAGGGTCATCGTACGCTGCTTGTGGACATGGATCCTCAGGCGCATTGCGCGGTCGGGCTTGCGGTTCCGGAAGAGCAGATCGAGCAGAGTATCTATGATATTCTGATAAGCAAGGGTCGCGGTGAGGATCTGAGGCTTTCCGAGGTTCTCTGGCAGATAGCCGACAAGTTCGAGCTGGCTCCGGCGAGTATCGATCTGGCTGCTTTTGAGCAGCAGATGTCGGGCGTTATCGAACGCGAAAATTGTTTGAGGATGGTCCTCGACATCGTCAAGAATGATTACGAATATGTCGTGATCGACTGCCCACCTTCGGTTGGGCTGCTTACGTTTAATGCTATAAGAGCGGCAACGGATGTTATAGTTCCCGTTGAAATGGGATATTTCTCCCTGCACGGTCTCAGCAGGCAGCTTGATACGTTGAATGTTTTGAGCAAACAATGCCCGCAAGAGATCAATGTGATGGTCCTTCCGAGCATGTATGATATTCGGACCAAGATGGGCAGGGAGATCCTTGCCGAACTCCGCAAGCATTTCTCCGAGAAGATGTTCAAAACGGTTGTCAATTTCAATACCAAACTCAAAGAAGCCGCCAGTTTGGGTCAGCCTATATGCGAGTATGACCCCGGTAGTAAGGGCCATAATGACTTTAAGGCCCTGGCCGATGAATTGGCAAGCACCGATACCCAGATGCACCGCACCGAGCTTGTCCGCACATTGCAGGCAAAGCTTGACGCTATAAGCAGCAGTGCCGACGAACTGATCTCAGCCGTTGAGCCTGAGACTGAAACCCCGACAGTTGCCGCCGAAGCCGTTGAAATAAAAGACATCGATACCAAGATCGCGGATTTCTACGGCGCAAGGCAGGTCCAGGAAACTGTGGTATTTTCTTCGCTGTACCCGAGAGC
>DRGS01000161.1 GCA_011053245.1 Phycisphaerales bacterium | reverse complement strand
GATCAGAAGGATCTTCTGAAGTCACTTCTTAAGGGTACCGAACCCGTCGATGATCGTCGTAGCGGCACCCATCTCAGTTTGTTCTGCGATACCCTTAGTCGGACCGTACTCGGCGGAGGTGTAGTATTCGGTCAATTGCCCGATGATCACGCCTGCGATCAGACCGGCACAAACCGAACCAAAGATGCCCCATGTGATCAGACCGCCCATAGCCATAGCCGCCACCGCGACAAGAATAAATATCGAACTACCTAAAGTACCCTTAAGAAGTGACTTCAGAAGATCCTTCTGATCGGCCCCTTCTTTACACTTGACCATAAATATCCCAACCAGCGAAAGAATAATACCCACTGCCGCTACGATCATAGGTGCAAGCACCGCCTTAAGAGCGGTCATGCCATCTGCCCCAACCGCCGCAAAAGCCACGGGACTAAGAGCGGCCCCAAGAGCAGCCGTCGCAAGGATCGATCCGCAGTAACTCTCGTAAAGGTCAGCACCCATACCCGCTACGTCACCGACGTTGTCACCGACATTATCAGCGATCGTCGCCGGGTTACGCGGGTCATCTTCCGGGATACCCGCTTCTACCTTACCGACAAGATCGGCACCGACGTCAGCGGCCTTGGTAAAGATACCGCCGCCAACTCTTGCGAACAATGCCTGAGTGGAAGCACCCATACCGAATGTGATCATCGTAGTAGTGATCTCAACGAGTTTATGCTCGGCATGCATTCCGGGTTTAACGAGCCAGAAGTCACCGAACAGTTTAAGGCCGTTAGCCATGTGGTCGGCGGTATAGACAACCTTGTCAAGTACAAGGTACCAGACCGTAATATCAAGCAGCCCGAAACCGACAACGATCAGGCCCATAACCGCACCCGACCTGAACGCAACCTGCAAGCCCTTGTTAAGACTTTCGCTTGCCCCCTGAGCGGTTCGTGCAGAAGCGTTCGTTGCGGTCTTCATTCCAAGGAATCCGCAAAGCCCGCTAAAGAATCCGCCCGTAAGGAACGCCACAGGTACAAATGGATTCTGAACGCCATAATAGGAAAGAACCGCAAAGAGAATAAACAGCACCGCAAATACGACCGTTACAACCTTATACTGCCTGAACAGATAAGCATAAGCGCCTTCACGAACGTGAGCGGCGATCTCGATCATCTTCTCGGTACCCTCGGGAGCGCTCATCATCTTCTTATAGAAGTAGATCGCAAACAGCAACGCAACCACCGATGATATAGGAGCCAGCCACCACAGGCCAAGTCCCCCTTCCGTCACCACCGCCTCGCCCTCTGACGCCATTGCACTAGCCGCAAATGCCAGTACAGGCACCAAAAACGCCGCTTTTCCCATTAATTTCTTCACGTTTGATTCCTTTCAAATTATACGGTCCATCTCGAAACATTAAAATAACACGATTACGCCACAGTTTAAGCAAATGCGCACGATTTTCAACCCTTTAATCGACACAGCCAGCGGATTCCCTGAATATTTTATACAAAATAAAACAGGATAAGTCGCCAATACCTCATCCAGCACCAAAAACACCCACTAAAATCTTGACATCGCCCCCCCATTTATCATTCCCGCCTGCCATGCCTGCCATGAGCATAGCCGAATGGAGCGAAGTCGAAAGGGCATGCTTTTGGCGGGTATCCAGTTCTACTGTTCACATGTCTAATGCTCTACTTTTCTCAGCTCAAAGACCTGTACTCTCAAGATAGTGTCCTGCAAGCACCGCAAGCTCACCGATATCGATCACACCGTCACCCGCAGGATAAGGCCAAATATCTATTGCCCCGTCATCCGCCCCCCAGCTCTCCGCCAATACTCCAAAGTCGCTCAACACAACATCGCACCCACCAGCAAAGTCACCCGGATAAAACCAAAACCCAAACCGAGACATAGTAGGGTTATTGCACGCAATACTCCATAGGATACAAGTTACAGTTCAGCCAATCCTCACATATGTATGCTAAATCAATTAAATTGACAACGCAATCATCGTTGACATCACTTTGCAATGGTTGTTCGCATACATACGGTGAATACTTTATTGTGGTAATCATGTTCCCATAGTCGCTATCAAAGCTCTCTCCAGCTGCATACACACTATCCGTACTATCGACTATCATATCGGAACCAATGGAAAAACCATAGCAATTCCATTCATCCGGACATTCATATTTGGCGGTCCCAAGTAAATTGCCGCTTGAGTCATATTTGATTATGGGATAATCACCATATTCGAAACCTAAGTAAATGTTATTCGAGCTATCTGTCGTCATCGCACTTATCTGACACCAGCTTTCCGGTTCGCTTTCTGCACGCCAAATTTCGGTGCCGTTCGGATCAAATTTGACCAACGTATATCCGCCCCAATAACTATCGCCGACAACATAAATATTCTCACTGCTATCTAACAACATTTCTACTTTGTCATAGTGGGAGGATGCCAGACCGTATTTTGCTTCCCAGATCAGACTTCCATCGGGCCCATATTTGACGAGTGTGTTTTTATCAGGATCAGGGTAGTTATTTTCATCGATGCCTATTACATAAATGTTATCTGAACTGTCTATAGCCATCGCTGAGTTTTCGCGCAATGCCATTATATTCTCATCTCTGGCAACCCACAATTCGACACCATTAGGATCGTATTTAACCGTAGTGCAATAGTTTCCGCTTTCACCGTTCACATAGATATTATCAAGGCTGTCTATCGCTATCGCACGGGCACGATCCCAGCTATCATCGGGGCCATCATACCTTGCAATCCAGACTTCGCTGCCATCCGAATTATATTTGATTGTAACATAACCGAAAGAATAACCATTGTAACATGAACCGGTCACATAAACATTATCAAGGCTGTCTATTGCTATCGCATGGCAGTGGTCCCAGCTATCATCGGGGCTATCATACCTTGCAACCCAAAGCTCATTGCCATTCAGATCATATTTGACCGTAGCGTAATCGTTATCGGTTCCATTATAACTTGAACCTGTTACATATATATTGTCAGAGCCATCTATAGCAGCATTCGTCATATCATCAAAACCGCCGCCTGTCCCATCATATCTTGAGGACCAGAGCTCATTGCCCTTTGTGTCATATTTTATCGTCACATAATCTCCCGTCACCGTACTAACGACAATAATATTATCATGGCTGTCTTTGATCGTCTTGATAATTGGTTGAGACCAGGAAATAGATTCGCCATACTTTGCAATCCACTCTTGGCCTATGGTATTAATATCCAACCTGCTGTCCACTGACTCCAGCCAATTGGGAATCGTTGCCGTAAGGTCATCAAGGCCAACCATGCAGTCACCAGTTACATCACCATCCAGCGCTTCGGTACAACGCTCGGTCCTTTTAGGGAATTTACTGGCTTCGACGGTTCCACCATAAGCGCCCATATTTATTCGGTTGCCGTTGGGGCGGCTTTCAGGTTTAACTTTATCACGCGGGTCACCTGCATTAACACAGATACCGGTAACATCGTCAAGCACCCAAACTTCATTATTACTGTCCCATCTGCCGTACTGACTCTTTAGATGATAATCATAGTTGCGAAGGTCAGCAAAGAGTGGATCCCCGCTGACACAACCCTCTCCCGGCACCGCCCAGCCGAGATAGTCGTTGATATTACCCCATACACAGTTGTATGAAAACTCTGCCGGCTCGCTATACTTCCAAAACACTCCGCCGCCGGTATTCTTTACTATTATGTTGTTTTTTATCTTTGGGTAACTGTCCTGATCCATATGTATACACGCTCCTGCGTTCCAGCAGCTATTGTTCGACATCGTATTGTTCACAATTGCGGGCGATGAACCTTCACTGCAAAATATACCGCTGCCATAAAGTTCCGTCCAATTGCGTGCTATAATATTATTTGTAATTAAGGGCGAACTGCTGTTGCAATAAATACCTCCTCCTTCGCCGATCTCCCGAATTTCATACTCGTCAATAAGTTCAAGACCGGATGCAAGGTTTTCCCATATCAGGTTGTCGCTTATTTCAGGATATACCCCAAGACCTCTGCTGTCACTGACATATATACCTCCGCCCTGGCCAAAGACTCCTTGCTCAATTCTATTGCCTACTATCATATTATTATTGATAACCGCCGAACTCGAATCACAATAAATACCCGCCCCACGAGAAAAAGAATTATTACCAATGATTTCATTATCTGTTATTTTCGGAGAAGAACCGACAATGTATAATCCCCCGCCATTGCCGTTACTTTCTAACACGCCGGCAGCACCGGGGATGTCATATAATATATCAAACAATATATGAAAAGCATCACGCCCCCAATGGTAATCAATTCTATTATTCACAATTTCTGCCGGAGAGTCTTCACAGTATATACCGCCTCCATTACCGAAACCTTCAAACCATTCACCCTGGAACAAGGCCATGCGATCATTCCGTTCAATTTGATTATTCTCGATACGCATCTCAGACCGATAGCAGTATATACCAGCGCCGTTAATAACGGGCGATTTATACTCAAGATCGTCTCCCACTACCGTTTCTAAAAAAAAGCCAGTGAGATAATTAGCGGTAATCCGATTTCCTTCAATTTGCCCGGAGGACTGATAGCAGAAAATACCACCACCGGAAACATCGCTGCCATACAGCTCATTGCCAAATATGCTGTTATTCCTGATAGTTACATTTGATTCATCACAATATATACCGCCGCCGCTAACTTTGCATTCATTAGGGTATTCCGGTTCATACCATATATCTTCCATACCGAGAGAGTTAAAAGATATCTGATTGCCTTCAATTACGGCTTCTGATTTGTAACAATATATCCCACCGCCAACCGCATTGTTCTCTTCAGTACTGTTGCCGCCGATCATATTGTTCCTGATAGTGGGCGAACTCTCCCAGCAGCAGATTCCCGAACCATACAATGCACGACCACCGGTAATACGGAAACCGTCAATTATCGAATCTGGCCCCTCGTCCCACGCGAACGTAACAACAGAATCTATTCGCATGCCGTAAATCACAGTCGATCCTACTATATTCGGATCGTAGGGATCGATACTGGTCACCAATACTGCCTTGCCATAAAAGTAAATGTTCTCATAGTAATAACCCGGCTCAACCCTGATAACATCACCATCAGCAGAATCATTGATCGCAGCCTGAATACTCGAATAGTCAGCCGGACCATCGTCATCGACAGAGAGCACATCGGCAAAAACCGACCCGCAAAAAACCGTTCCAAACAAAAGAACTACCGACACAAAAATTGATTCACTTTTCATTTTTCCTACCTCCTAAAAATCCCCCAAAAAACAAAGCTATTATAACCACTTAAAGTCAAATGTCAACAAATCCTTTTTTTATTCGTGTTCTTCGTGTCCGCAGCCTGCCCTGAGCGCAGTCGAACGGGTGTTTCAAAAAATAACCCATTGATCCGCGAGTTTCGCGGATAATTTCTTCCAAACGCGCTTGCACTATCTTGCTACGGACCAAAAAAATAAATTTTTTTTACTCCTTTCCTAACAACGACTTACCGTTTTCAACCCCAAAAAAAATCCCCGATTTTTGCATCAAACGCGCAAGTTCGTGCAAAGTATAGAGGGGGTATGTTTTTTTGAAAGAGCATAAACATAATATGAAATATATACTTATGGTGAGTAATTTAGGAGTCTCTGGCTGTGGTGAGCATCGCTCACTTGCGGTAAGGAAAGGCCATGATAGAAACTCGTTTCGTGGCAGGGTCTTTTCATATCGCAATAGTCGGTTCAAAGAAACAACCCAGCCAGATACAACAAAAAATCTGCGTAATCCGCGGTTAAATATCTGTTTTAGTAGTTCTCTGTGGCCCTCAGTGTTCCTCTTTTTCCTCTGTGGCAAAGTAGTTAAATTG
>DRGS01000160.1 GCA_011053245.1 Phycisphaerales bacterium | reverse complement strand
CGCATGATGTTACCGAGCGATTGGCATGGGAAACGCAGGCACCGCTTACGATAAGGCCGGAGAATTTCAAGCCGTTCCCAGCCAAAACCGACTGGAAGAAGGAACGCGAAAAAATGGAACAAGTGTGCCTGGCATGTCATTCTACTGCCTGGACCAAGGGCCATTTCGCACGTCTTGATGAAGCAGTCGCCAATTACAATGATAACTACTATAAGCCCGCCAAAAAAATGATCGATGATCTTTACGAAAAGAAGCTGCTCAGTAGGGAAAAGAATCTGGATGAGAAGCTTGAGATCGAGATGTACGAACTCTGGCACCATGAGGGCAGACGCGCACGATTTGGTGCTGCGATGATGGCTCCTGACTATGCCTGGTGGCACGGTTTTTACGAACTCAAGAAGAGATTTATGGGGATTCAGGAAGAGGTCGACCATCTGCTCAAGACTCAAGAGCCAGCGCGGGTATTTGATGTCGCGGGCAGCGGGGGCAGTACAGACAACCCGCTAAAGAAGTAATACAAACGCATTTACTTATAAAAAAGGTCAACGCAACCCTATTTTTGGCTGCTGGAGGGCTATTTTTCTCCGGCAGCCAATTTTTTTTATATTTTTTGAAAAAAGGTATTGACCTCATTTGTATTTTAAGCGATAATATCACTATCTCGATTGGAATAGTGAACATAAGGTTGTAATTAGATGCTGATATCGCAAAAATGTCAATATGGTCTGTGGGCCGTTTTTGAACTTGCCTGGCGCAACAGTAGTGAGCCGGCAAAGATCCAGACGCTTGCCGAGGCGCAGGGGATTCCGCCTCGTTTTTTAGAGGTGATCCTGAGCGAACTCAAGACCGGAGGCTTTGTCGAATCGAGACGTGGTAAGTCTGGCGGTTATCTGCTTGCACGGGAACCTTCGGAACTGACCGTCGGTGAGATAATACGTCATGTTCAGGGGCCAGTTGATATCGCCAACGGCAATGGTGGAAACGGCCACAAAAAAGTGCAAGCCAGAGGCGAGCATGCTTTCGGCGCTTTATGGGAAAATGCGAGGGTGTCTGTTACGCAGATCTGCGACAGTACGACTTTTGCACAGCTTGTCGAAGAGGAAAAGAATAGGGTACAACAATATGTGCCGAATTATACGATCTGAATCATTTTGGAAACGAGAAAAATGAAAGAATTGTTGGATGAAATAATAGCTGAGAGCAGCGGCCTTGAGGCCGAGCAATTGCTTGAATATGCTTTGGATAGGTTCGGCGAAAGAATCTCTTTTGCTTCGAGTTTCGGCGCTGAGGATCAGGTGCTTACGCATATGCTCTGCCAGATACAATCGAAGCCAGCCGTTTTTACGCTTGATACCGGTCGGCTGCCGAAGGAAACGCACGATGTTATGAAAGAGACGGGCAAGCATTACGATATTGACATAACCGTACTTACGCCCGATCAGCAGGAAGTTGAGGCGATGGTCGATGCTCATGGCAAGGATCTGTTCTATGACAGTATCGAAAATCGCAAGCTTTGCTGTGGGGTTCGGAAAGTTGAGCCGCTGAAAAAGCATCTTGCCGGATTAGATGCGTGGATATGCGGTTTGCGTTCGGGGCAGTCCGTTACGCGAACTGAGCTTAAAGCCGTTGACTGGGATGACGCTTTCGGTCTTATTAAGATTTGTCCGCTTGCCGACTGGACCGATGAGCAGGTGTGGGACTGTATAAAGAAAAATAATATTCCATACAATAAGCTGCATGATAAGGGTTACCCGAGTATCGGCTGTGAGCCTTGTACGCGTGCGGTTAAAGCGGGTGAAGATATTCGCGCGGGCAGGTGGTGGTGGGAAAATGCGGATAAGCGCGAATGCGGACTGCACCTGGGTAAAGAGGGAACCACTAATGAACACTAATAGGCACTAATCTAAAAAGTTAAAAATTTGAAGGAAAATGAATAATGGATCATCTTGACATACTTGAATCACAGGGGATCTTTATACTCCGTGAAGCTTATAGAAGTTTTAAGAACCTTGTAATGCTGTGGTCGATCGGCAAGGACAGTACGGTTTTGCTGTGGCTTGCGCGTAAGGCGTTCTTCGGGCATGTGCCGATCCCGCTGATGCACGTCGATACGATGTATAAGGTTCCGGCGATGATCGAATATCGCGATAAGTTTGCGATGGAGTGGGGATTGAACCTGATAGTCGGCAAGAACGAAAGGGCTTTAGAAGCCAAACAGACTTTTCCCGATGGCAATACAACTCGCCTTGAATGCTGTGCGACTCTGAAGAGCGAAGCTTTGAAACATACGTTGAGCGGTAACTGGCCGCGTTTTGTTCTTGACCATTCGACCGGTAAATATGTAAAGGAAGAAGCGGGCGAGGCGTTTACGGGTGTTATCGTCGGCGCTCGTGCCGACGAAGAGGGCAGCCGGAGCAAGGAAAGATATTTTTCTCCGCGCGATAAGCAAAGCGACTGGGACGTTGGCGATCAGCCCCCTGAGTTGTGGAACCAGTTCAAGACCGATTTTGCTCCGGGTACGCATGTTCGCGTTCATCCGCTGCTTGACTGGACGGAGCTGAATATATGGGAGTATATCGAGCGGGAGAAGATCCCGATCATCGATCTTTATTTCGATAGGGGCGAGGGTAAACGATACCGTTCGTTGGGCTGCTGGCCTTGTACTACGCCGGTCGATTCGACGGCCAAAAACGTACAAGAGATAATCGAAGAATTACGCAGTGGAAAATTTGCCAATATAGCCGAGCGTTCCGGGCGTGCGCAGGACAAAGAAGATGGTGGCGGACTCGAAACCCTTAGACGCGACGGATACATGTAATCGGAGAAAGATTTGAAATGAGTAACACGACAGAAAATCGACAGCAGATGAATATAGTTATCATCGGTCACGTTGACCATGGAAAGAGTACGGTTATCGGCAGGTTGCTGGCAGATACCGGTTCGCTTCCCAAGGGGAAACTCGATGATGTTAAGGCTATATGCGCCAAGAACGCCAGGCCATTTGAATACGCGTTTCTTCTCGATGCGCTCAAGGACGAACAGGCTCAGGGGATAACTATTGATTCGGCTCGCTGCTTTTTCCGTTCGGATAAGCGTGAGTATATTATTATCGATGCGCCGGGCCATATTGAGTTTCTTAAGAATATGATATCGGGGGCTGCGCGTGCCGAGGCGGCATTGCTTGTTATCGATGCGAAAGAAGGCGTCCGTGAAAACTCACGCAGGCACGGTTATCTTTTGTCCATGCTGGGTGTCAAGCAGGTTGCGATATGTGTCAATAAGATGGACCTCGTGGATTACTCAAGGGATGTATTTGACGCGATCACCGCCGAATACACTGATTTTTTAAAGCAGATCGATACCGAGGCGATGGCATTTATCCCGGTTAGTGCAAGGGAAGGGGACAATGTTGCCACTCGCTCTGAGATCATGTCATGGTACGACGGGCCGGTGGTCCTCGATATGCTTGACCGCTTCGAAAAGGAGCCTTCGCCTGTCGATAAGCCGCTACGTTTTCCTGTTCAGGACATCTATAAGTTCACTGACCATGATGACGACAGGCGAATAGTCGCAGGCAGGGTCGATACGGGTACCGTCAAGGTTGGCGACGAGGTGATATTCCTCCCTTCGGAAAAACGATCGGCCATTGCCTCGGTTGAAGCGTTCAATCTGCCTGTTCAGGAGTCCGCCCGTGCAGGTCAATCGACAGGTGTTACACTGACCGAGCAGATATATATCAAGCCCGGCGAATTGATGTGCAAGATAAACCAGCGAACGGCGAGGGTGACTTCGCAAATTAAGGTCAACATCTTCTGGATGGCTCATCAGCCGATGATTAAAAATAAGCGGTACAAAATGAAACTTGCGGGTACGAGGGTTGCTGTGTGGCTTCGCGATGTCGTGAACGTCCTCGATGCCTCTGACCTTACCACCGATACGAATCGTCAGCAGATCGAAAGGCATGATGTCGCCGAATGCGTTCTCGAAACGATCGCTCCGGTGGCTTGCGATATTTCGCAGGAGATCGCAGAGACTGGCAGGGTCGTGATCATCGACAATTACGAGATCGCAGGCGGCGGTGTTGTACTCGATACGCTTGAGGCCAGTACAACCCGAATAGATGAATATGTTGCCCAGCGTCAAAGGAGTTGGGACAGAAGCGGAATAACTCAATCGACCAGGCGTCAGCGATACAATCAGCGGTCAACCCTGGTTTTGATCAGCGGTCCCGTAAACTCTGGCAAAAAAATATTTGCCAAGGAACTCGAAGAATATCTTTTTAGTAATGGCAGTTTTGTGTATTATCTTGGTTTGTCGGACAGCCTGCTTGGCATGGACGAATCCGAACAGAGCGGCGACAGGGACGAGTACATCAGGCGTCTCGGCGAGGTATCGCACCTGTTTACCGATGCCGGTCTTATTCTTATCACAACGGTGAGCGACATGGACGATTACGAACTCGATGCCATCGACACATTGAATAAGCCCAATGACCTGCTGATCGTAAATGTCGGTACGAGCCAGTTCAATCACCGAAAGGTCGATCTGGAAGTATCGGAAGGAATCGATCCAAAAGCAGCGGTTACTCAAGTGAAAGAATTGCTGCATAAACGAAATTACTTGATAGAATACTATCTTTAATGTAAAGGTGCGATCATGAAACCGGAAACTATAGCGATACATGGCGGTTTTAGCGGCGACCCTGCCACGGGCGCAACAGCGGTTCCCATCTATCAAACGACAGCATTTGCGTATAACACGGCTGAGGAACTTGGCGACATTTTCGACAACAGGGCTCCGGGCTATATCTATAGCCGCATCGCCAACCCGACGACCTACGCCCTCGAACAAAGACTTGTCGAACTTGAAGGCGGTATCGGGTGCATAGCTACTTCCAGCGGGATGGCGGCTATCAGCGCTGTTGCGATGGGCCTGCTTAGAGCAGGTGACGAGATTATCGCGGCAACGGGCATTTTTGGAGGTACGGTTTCGCTCTTCGAAAGGACGCTTGGAAGATTTGGTGTAACAACGCATTTTGTCGATGCCGGTGATGTCGGGCAATTCAGCAAGGCAATAACCGAGCGGACGCGGCTGATATTTGTAGAGACGATAGGCAACCCCCGCATGGATGTCCCTGATCTTGGCGCTATTGCAGAGGTAGCGCATAAAGCGAATATACCATTCGTCGTTGACAGTACGCTGACGACGCCGTTTCTCATTAAACCCAAAGACTTTGGCGTAGACATTGTCATACATTCGACATCTAAGTTCATAAACGGCCACGGAACGGCTATCGGCGGTGCAATAATCGAT
>DRGS01000159.1 GCA_011053245.1 Phycisphaerales bacterium | reverse complement strand
CTATGAATTTGCAGGCATGTACGGTGCGGGCCTTTCTATCACACGGTGCCTTGAGACATTTGAAGCACAGAGCGAAAGCGGCTGACCACCACCATCCGGTTCAGTTTACCGAAAACAGGCATGCTGAGTTTTATAGAATCAAGTTTGGGCCTTAGAGAAGGTATTCTGACGATCTTTCGGACACCGAATATCAATATAGCGATAGACGGAGTAGCTATCCACCAGTAATTCCTGACGATCTCACTGATCAAGATCAACATCAATGTCGGACCCGGCAATGTAACATTAAGTTGGCTGTAAAGCTTCTGGAAAACAGGTATCACGAAAATGATCAGAGCCGAAACAATTATCGCACACATAATGCAGACCACAACAGGGTAAGCAAACGCTGTCTGGACCTGCCTTCTGATATCCGCCTGTTTTTCCAGATAGACCGCCGCCATCTGAAGCGTTTCGGCGAGTTTGCCGCCGGCTTCACCGGCTTCGATCATACCGATGAAAAAATCGGAAAATACATCGCTGTATTTCGCGAAGGCGTCTTTCAGTGTCGCACCGGTTTCAATGTTTTGCCTGATATCGATTATTATCGCTTTAAGAGCGCCGCTTTCGCTCTGTGCTTCAAATGTCTCAAGGCACCGTGTGATAGAAAGGCCCGCACCGTACATGCCTGCAAATTCATAGGCGAACGCAACAATTTCGGTTTGCTTTATTTTGCCGCCGCCTCTGCTAAGATGTGTCTTTTCCTTGTGTGCCTTAACAAGCGTATAGCCCATCTTTGTCAGCTCGCGCCGCAATGCGCTGGGGCTGTCAATATCCGTATATACACCGGAGAATTTGTGCCCCGCGGAATCTTTCGCTATATATTCAAAAACCGCCATTAATCTTCTCGCATATCAATAACACGTTGTAATTCTTTAAAGGTCGTTTGCCCGTCAAGGACAAGCCCGATACCCTCCATCTTAAGTGTTCTCATCCCTTGCATCATCCCGCATGCCTTTATCTGATCGTCCGCCGATTCCTCGACGATCATATTGCGAACCGCCGAGACGACATTGAGAACCTCATAAACACCCTGCCTGCCACGGTAACCGGTATCACCGCAGGAGTTGCAACCCTTACCGCGATAAAGAACGGGCCTCTTCTCAGGAATTTCATTGCCAAATAACTCCGCAAGTTCTTCGTCGTCAGGCTTATAACTTTCCTTACACTTGGAACATATGCTGCGAACCAGCCTTTGAGCTACGATGCCAAGTAATGCCGAAGACAACTGGAACGAGGAGACGCCAAGATTGACCAGTCGGGAGATAGCGCCCGCTGCGTCGTTAGTATGCAATGTACTCAAAACCAGGTGACCCGTAAGAGATGCGCTTATCGCGATCTCAGCGGTCTCAAGGTCACGTATCTCACCGATAAGAACCACATCAGGATCCTGACGCAAAATACTTCGCAGGCAGGACGCGAATGTCATGTCGATCTCCGGCTTTACCTGAACCTGAGTTATACCGTTAAGACGGTACTCGACGGGATCTTCGACCGTTACAATATTCTTCTCCAAAGCATTCAACTCCTGAAGCATCGAATACAGCGTAGTTGTCTTACCGCTACCGGTAGGACCGGTCAGCAGAACCATGCCGTAAGGGTTGTTTATGAGGGAACTTAGTAACTGGTAGTCTTCTTTGGAATTTATGATCTCATCAAGGGTCGTTAATCCGCTCGTAGTATCAAGAACCCTTATCACTATCTTCTCACCGGAAACCGATGGAAGCGATGAAACACGCAGGTCATAATCCTTATCATGATGATTCACGCCTATATGACCGTCCTGCGGGATCCGTCGTTCGGATATATCCATGCCCGCAAGGATCTTTATGTGCGATATCACTTCAAGTTGTGCCGACGAAGGAACCTCAAGAGCCTCGATAAGGATACCGTCTACACGATATCGGACCTTCATGTCAGGTTCCTGGGGTTCAATGTGAATATCACTTGCCCTGGCGTCAATTGCGCCTGTTATAATGGAATCGACAAGACGGACGATCGGAGCATTGGCAACTTTGGATTGTTGTTTCGTCTTCTTTGACTTCTCAGTAGGCCCCTTGTCCTTGAGACGCATCTGAACGATGTCTTGCTTGGTAACACTTTCAACGTCAAAATTATATGTGATAACCTGGGCTATTGCCTCCGGGGTAGCTGCCATCGGAACGACCTTATAGCCGGTCTTGGTAGCTATCATGTCCCGGACAGATAGGTTAAGCGGCGAACTCATTGCCACATATAGACAGTCCTTTTCGATCCTGACCGGTACTAAGTTGTGCTGATGAGCGATATCGTAGGAAAGCAGTTGAACCGCTATGGGATCCGCCATATCGGGGGAAAGATTGATAAATTCAATATGATTAGTAGCCGCTATCAGCTTGGCAAGGCCCTCGTCATCGACAAGTTCTTGTGACTTGATAATGTTTATCAGGCTCTTACCGGTAGCATCATGTGTACGGACAAGCTTATCGATCGCAACCTGTTCGAGGACTTTCTCCTCTTCCAGATAACTAATTATCGGATCTTGCTCTTTCATACTGCTCCAATGCGCACAATTTTCACAAAATACTTTGTCATGCAGTATCGACAATAACAATAACGCACTTAATGAAAAACCACACAGAAACCGCTCAAGTAATTGCCCTGCTTTTGACAGCTAATAAACCTTATAGGACGTTGCGAATACCCGAGTACTCTACGGATGCCCGGATAGAACATGTCGCCTTTCGTAACATCCTGATAACAATATGGTTACACGTTACCGCAAATGAAAAAGGAAAAATTGAAAATTCAAACTAAACACCCCATGCAAAAGATTCGATAATCTCCAATGGCAGCCAATTGCGCATAAATTGCGTGTTGGCACAAATAAGCTAATAAAAATAACGGAAGCATGAAAAGATGGCAAATCTGCAAAGCAATACAGTAACAAAGCCTGACACAGAAAACAGCATGGCAATTCCGTCGTTTGTAACGGCACTGATCGCAGAAAGTATTACGAATGAGAACTTACAGGAAAATCTCCAGAGGGCGACTGACGGCATTGTTGACTATCTTGACGCAACCAACGCATACATCATACTGAAAAGGCCTGGGAACAAGTTTGACAGCATTGCATCTGTCCATCGCGACGATACAGGTAACGATATGATGACCGCTTGTAACGCGATGATAAAGCACGTCATTCAAAATGACACCGATATGATCGTTGACGATGCAATGCAATGTCAGGAGTTCCCTTCAGATCCGCAGTTCCAGCGTTTTAATATTAAATCCGCGATCTGTGCGCCGCTAAAAGCAAATGGTGCCATATCCGGGGTAATATACGCTGATAGTATCCAGCAATGCCAATGGGAACAGAAACATCTCCAGTTGCTTTCGCTGATCGGATCCCTGACAGGACTGATTATTGACAATTGCAGCATGCATGACGAAATGAAGGAAAATTACAGGCTCATGCAAACCGGAAAAGCAACGCTCAATCTTTCGCATTCGGTGAAGAACATACTGCAAATGATCGGCGGTGCTGCCGAAGTTATTGATTTTGGACTTAAATCCAATCAGATACATCGAGTCATGAAAAGCTGGGACATACTCAAGCCAAATCTCGAAAGACTGCGAAAATTCACACTTGATATGCTCGATTACAGCAAAGAAAGAAAACTTGAACTTGATAAATGCGATTTCAACAGGGTAGTGCAGGGTTCGATAGAATCATTGCAAGCCCAACTGAAACAGAAAAAATCAAAACTGAGTATAAGAATTGATCAGAATATCCCAGCTATTGAACTTGACAGCGAACGAATTCATGAAATGAGCCTCAATCTTATACTAAATGCAATAGATATAGTCGGTGATACCGGAGGTATTGTCAGCATAGAGACTATGTATCTTGAGCAGCAGCAGTCGGTCCAGCTTAGCGTAACAGATAATGGCCCGGGGATGACAGACGAGATGAAAGAAAAAATATTCACTCCGTTTGAGTCCGATAAAAATAAATTAGGTACAGGACTCGGAATGCCGATAGCAAAACAAATTATCGATCAGCACGATGGAAGGATCGAAATAGAAACCGCTCAGGGCAAAGGAACCACATTTAATGTGATCCTGCCGGCAAAAATAGTCTGATAAAAAACAAGATAAAGATAAACTCGCGGAATATTCGGAATTACAGCTACAAACCGGTTAAGTCGGCAAACAAGAGTGACGAATATACGGGTGACAGAAGTCAAATAAACAACGTACGTTAGTTTTATTCATTTATTGGAGAACGAAAATGGCAAACACAACACCAAAATCAACACCAGTAGTATTGGCCGCCAAGGCCGAAGAGGCAGCTCTCAGAGCTGTGGAAAAAGCGAAAGAAGAGTCGGTAGCAGTTGAAGTCGTCGAAAAAGCTCAGACTGCCGTAAAAAATGCTCAGGAAAGCGCCGAAAAGGCCGTCACAGACGCCCAGGAAGCTGTAACACGAGCGGAAGTTGCTGCTCATGCTGAAGTCGAAAAGGCCGAAGAAGCTGCCAAGAGAGCCGAAGAGATCGCTCAGACAGCTAAGAGAGCAAAAGAAGAAGCAGTCGCCGCAGTTGCCAAGGTTAAGGCCGCTGAGGTTGTTGCTACATCTGCAAGACTCAAATCTTAGAAAAAAGCTACAAAACTGAAAAGGGCTGCGGAAATGATTAACGTCAAGTCCGGGCCCTTTTTTTGTATTCTGAAATTGGGTTTGGATTGGGTTAATTTTGGGTTCCCCTCTGGGTGATTTTTGTGGTTCTTTTGCTCGGCGGCGGTGTTGTCCGCCAGACGTCCATCGCTCGACGTACCACTCGTACTACTTCGCTTGAACGCAGACTGACGCCTTGCCAGGAACCAAAATTCCTCACAAAAATGGG
>DRGS01000158.1 GCA_011053245.1 Phycisphaerales bacterium | reverse complement strand
TGGAAATTGCAACAACAACCATTTTATTAATATTTGCTCTGATATCTCCCATCTTAATTTCCAATAAAAATAGAGATCAATAGTCCTTAGCATTATATTTATTTTGGAAAAAGGAACTGGATCTGATAACTGGTCTGCCGGGCCTGCATTTGTCGCATTGCAAATGAAAGGCCCATGGGTATACGGTGGTCTGGCAACTCATCTCTGGTCGTATTCCGGAAGCGATCATGAAGTAAACCTTACCTCTCTTCAGCCGTTTATTAACTATAATCTCGAAGACGGCTGGTACCTTACCAGTAATCCGGTTATCACGGCAAACTGGTCGGCGGACAACGGCAATGTATGGACCGTACCGATCGGCGGCGGTTTTGGTAGGGTATTCAAAGTTGGCAAACAGCCGGTCAACGCCTCTTTGCGTGCCTTTTACAATGTAGAGTCCCCGGAAACCGGAGCAGATTGGCAATTGCAGTTCCAGATCCAGTTCCTTTTTCCAAAATAAATATAATGCTAAGGACTATTGATCTCTATTTTTATTGGAAATTAAGATGGGAGATATCAGAGCAAATATTAATAAAATGGTTGTTGTTGCAATTTCCATGATGTGTTGTTTTGCTTATGCGGCTTTCGGAGCTAATGGCGATAAAGACTCTGTGAACGCAGATAAGACCGATATTGAAAAAGCTGCGAAAAAGGTTGTAGAGAAGGCTGTCAAAAAAACTGTAGAAAAGGTCTCTGAAGAGGCCGTAGAAAAAGCCGCCGAAAAGGCTATGGAAAAGGCGACAGAAGAGGCGGTAGAGGCAGTAGAGAAGGCTGCCGAAAAAGTGGCGGAAAAGGTTACAGAAGAAGCGGTGGAAAAAGCAGCCGAAAAAGCAGTAGAAAAAGCCGAAGAAAAAGCAGCTCAAAAAGCTGAACTCAGGGCCAAACGTCCCGAGGGATGGTGGGAGCCAACAAACGTTAACTTCTTCGTATTCGTAATAGATATCGATAAGATCGATGGCGCAGCCCAGAGTTTCACCGCAAATGTTTTTGTTCGATTGAATTGGAAAGACAAGCGTCTGGCTCATGCTGGCGGTGTCAAAACGATCCCGCTTACGGAAGTGTGGAACCCGGATGTATTGATTGTCAACCGGGGGGGGATTACGCAAAAATCGTTACCCGAAGTAGTAAAAGTCTCTGCTGACGGTACAGTTACATATATCCAACGCTACACCGGTCCCTTGTCGCAGCCGCTTAAATTGTCAAAGTTTCCGTTTGATCAGCACGATTTTACTATCCAATTTGTATCACCAGGCGCTACACCCCAAGAGGTGCAGTTTGCACCTGCCCCGGCAATCAGAGATCCGAAAATAATCGGCGGAGCTATGTACCATGAGCTTTCGCTCCCGGACTGGAAAGTCACCGAATATACAGCCGAAGTTCGTCCATATAAACCTACCGAAGATATTGAAGTAGCCGGATTCGTGTTCGAATTCACAGCCAAGCGTTATACAGTCTATTATGTCTGGCAGGTAATCGTACCACTGATTTTGATCGTCATGATGTCGTGGGGGTCTCTCTATATCGATCCATCCAATGCCGGTGCCCAGATAGGAGTAGCCACAAGTTCCATGCTGACCCTGATAGCATATCGATTCATGCTTGGGAACCTGATCCCTCGCTTGCCTTATATGACACGGCTGGACTATTTCACTTTGGGCAGCACTTTCCTTGTGTTTTTAACGCTGGCCGAGGTGATCGTAACGACTAACCTGGCTCTGAGAGAAAAGGTGAAAATTGCTATTGAAGTTGATCATTGGTGCCGTTTCGCATTTCCCACAGTTTTTATACTGTGGTCCGTTTGGTCATTGTTTCTGTAACAAGACGGTGATTTGTTTTCAGGAGTCTTTTTTGACGGCGGTTATGAGTCGGTCGTTTTTGGCATGGTCCTTTTCGACGTTAATGTCCGTAAATTCGCCGGTTTGTTCCAGCAGCTTTACGACGGCGTCTGCCTGGGTGTAGCCGATCTCTAACATCAGTGCCGCATCGGGTTTTAGATGCTGCGGGGCCTGTTCAATGATCCTTTTTATGGTGTCCAGACCGTGCGAGCCTGCATGGAGGGCTTTTTCGGGTTCGTAGTCCTTTACGTTCTTTTCGAGCGTTTCGTATTCGGAAGTGCTGACATAGGGAGGGTTCGAGGCGATCAGGTCAAATCGCGTTTCGTCAAGGCCCTCGATGACAGGGGCGAACAGGTCGCCGCAGAGGAGTTGAATGCTGTGGTCGAGTTGGTGTTTGGCGACGTTTTCGGCTGCGACGGCCAGTGCCGCGTCGCATATATCCGTTGCGATTATTTGGGTGTCTTTGGTGCCCTTAGCGACGGCGACTGCGATGCATCCGGAACCAGTGCAGAGGTCGCAGGCATATTGGCGGCCCTGTCGCTGTCGCAAAAACTCTATAGCGCGTTCGACGAGCAACTCCGTTTCGGGACGCGGGATGAGGCAATCGGAGGTTACTTTTATTTCGAGCGAATAGAACTCGGTTCGGCCGATCATGTACGCAAGCGGTTCGGAAGCGCCAGCGCGTTTTACGAGGGTGTGGAGTGTGTCGAGTTGGGGCTTCTTTACAGGAGCGTTAAAGTTGGTGTACAATTCGATACGCGAAAGCTTGAGTACATGAGCCATGAGCATCTCTGCACTTAGACGCGGTGCATCTATCTCGTTCTTCTCAAAGTAATCGGTTATCCAGTTGAGCAGTTTTTGTATGGTCCATGTTTCCATAGGGGTCAGTATAGCGATTTTGCAGGATTATGACAGGCCAAAGATTTATAATCCGAAGAAGCGTTTGCTGGTGGCGTTTACGGCGGTGGCGAATTCGTCGAGTTCCATGCCCTTTACTTCTGCGAGTTTTTTTGCGGTGTGTATCATCAGGGCAGGTTCGTTGGGGCGTTGATTGCGGACCGGTTCCGGTGATATATAAGGGCAATCGGTCTCGACCATAAGATGATCCAGCGGTACCATGGCGGCGGCGATACGGGTCTCATCCGATTTTTTGAACGTAATGATGCCGGTAAACGAGATGTGATAGCCGCGGTCCAGGAGCAGTTGCGTTTGTTCGGGTGTGCCGCTGTAACAATGTACGACGACGTCCTTGAGCTTGCCGGTGAATTCTTCGAGAATGGCCATGCTCTCATCGAAGGCGTTGCGGGTGTGGAGTATGACGGGTTTGTTTAGTTCGGCTGCGATGTTCAACTGGGCGCGGAAAATGTCCTTCTGGGCGTCCTGCTTTGAGAAGTTGTAGTGATAATCCAGGCCCGTTTCGCCAACCGCCACTACCGAATCCGATGCAGCTAATTGTTTCAGCAGCGACAGGTCATCTTCGGTTACGTCTTTGGCGTAGTGGGGGTGGTATCCGAGGGCGACGTGCATATTTTCGTGATTTTCGGCGAGTTGGATGGCTTTTTCGAGTCCGCCGGGTTCGGTCGCGACGGTTACCCATGAGGTGACGCCGGCTGCGATGCTGCGGGCCAGGACGCCTTCGATATCGGCTTCCAACTCCGAAAAGGTAAAATGAGCGTGAGTATCGATCAGTTCCATAAGCAGCAAATCATAGCATCTAAAGCGATTCTGTCAAGATAAACCCCAGCGGTTTACGACACCTTTAGTATACCCTCAGATTTTATTTTTGATAATATCATATATAGCCGGCCAGAAATTGTATTTTTCAAGTATAAGGTGTCTCGCGTATACATATCGGTTCGTCAATGCTCCGCCATAAAAAATTTACGCTGAAGCATAGCGGCAAAGTTATGCGTAAAGATGTGAAATTAGTATCTTGACGCCTATTGCTATCAGTATTAGTCCTCCGAGTATTTCTATTTTCTTTTCGAAGAAGTGGCCCATTTTTCTACCGATGCGGTAGCCTGCGTATGACAGTGCAAAAGTTATGACCCCGATGATGGCGACGGCTCCGAAAATGTCATCGGTTATCAGCGACAGGGTCATACCCACCGCGAGGGCATCTATACTTGTGGCTACCGAGAGGATCAGCAGGGTCATAATATTCGTGGGGCTTGCTTGCTCTGAATCCTTGGGATCGAGCTTGAAGGATTCGTAGATCATTTTTCCGCCGACGGCTGCCAGCAGTCCGAACGCAACCCAATGGTCATAGGCGGCGATTGTGTCTTTCAATCCTAATCCGGCGAGCCAGCCGATAAGCGGCATGATCGCCTGGAAGCCTCCGAAAAAAAACGCCATGCGAACGCCGTGGCGGGTTTTCATATCCCTGCATGCGCCACCGGCTGCGACCGAGACCGCGAAGGCATCCATCGCCAGGCCGATAGCTATAAAGATGATCGTAAGCAGTTCCATTATTGGTCCTCAGATATTGGCTCGGTCTTGATGATCCCGGGGTTGGTGAGATCCTCGGCGATTTGCTGGCCGGGTTCGATCCTTAGAAAATCGTTATCGTTCCACTGGCCATCGACGAACCGCTGCATGAGGGAGCTGTCGCCTTTTAGTTCGTCATAGTCCCATTTCAGGTAATCGGCGCATTCTTTTGTGAAGCGTCTTTCGTCGGCGCTGCCGGGCAGGCCCCAGTCGATATACGTCGCCCATGAGTATTCGCTCATCCAGCCCTGTTCCATTTTCATGAGGTACTCGGCGTTGTCGTCGCCGTATTTTTGTTTGTACTCGGCGAGGGTTTCTTCGAATCGTTTTTCGCCGGGTTGGGAGCCGCTTTCGATCCAGCCGGGGCTGTACCAGTAGATGCCGCGGTGGCTGTCGAAATACTCCTTGTATTTTTCTTTGGAGCCCAATAGCAGGGTGACGCAGTCGTGTGCCCGCGGTATGATGATCGGGATATCGGCGGATAGGCCCAGCGTTCCGTTGCTGCATAGGCCGTATCCGAGCAGGATGGCGTCGTATGGGCGGCTCTGGATGTCGGTGGTGTTTTCCAGTTCGGCGGCGACTTCCTGCCGCAGCTTATCCGGCTCATTATGCAGGCCCTGGGGCATCATTACGATATCGACGATATTTTTGCTCCGGGCGGCGCAAAAGTACGCTTCTTTCTGTAATACCTTGCATATTATGAATTTAAGTCGCATAGAACATTTCCAATATTTGTCTTGCCGGGCAGATTTTAGCAAATTATTTAGATTTTTCAATGCAAATTCGATATACTGCTGCCGCAGGGTCAATTTTCGTTATTAACAGGGAGAATACCAATGGTATTTTTTGTTTTCGCGTTGCAAAGATTGTAAGTTGTTGCAAACAAAAGAACTGCCCGCGTATAAACGTTTTTTTTTATGCAGAAGGTTATAGGATAATATGATAAGGTCATTTTGCAATACGATCCAGGCAGGGGAGGTGATGCTTGAGCGGAGTGAAGCACATCATTTGGTCAGCGTTATGCGGGTGGCCGTTGGCGAAAGGATAGAGATATTCGACGGCAAGGGGGGCCTTGGGCAGGCGGTGATAACGAAAGTTACGCGCAGGGATGTTACGCTCGAAGTTGAAAAGGTGGAAACTTTTCCGATGCGCGATAGCGGCAGGGTCGTTATCGCAACCAGCATTGCCAAGGGCCAGCGATTCGACAACCTTATTACCAAGTGCACCGAACTCGGAGCCGACCATATTGCACCGGTGGTGTTTGAACGGACGGTTAAATTAGCCAGTGGCGCCTCGGCTGAGGAGAAATATGGCAAACGGGCAATTTCGGCGTGTAAGCAGTGCGGGCGGGTTTTTCTGCCGGAAATATCCAGGCCGGCGAGTCTCGCTGACGCAATTGCTGCCCTAAAGAAAAGCTATCCCGAAGCGCGTTTGATATTTGGTAGTCTTTCTGACGGGGCCGAATCCATTACCGAGCTGACTTGCGATGGTAAGGATACTGTCGCGTTCGTCGGACCGGAAGGGGGGCTAACCGATGCGGAAGAAAGTTTACTCAAAGAAAGCGGAGCCTTGCCCGTGCGTCTTACCGAAACGGTCCTGCGGATCGAGACGGCTGCGATCGCGATGGCAGCGATACTGTGTGTGCGGAGAGATGGGAAATGAAAAAAATTCGATGGGGAATGGTCGGGTGCGGTGCGGTAACGGAAGTTAAGAGCGGGCCGGGGCTTCAGCGAGCCGAAGGTTCGTGCGTTATGGCGGTTATGCGGAGGGATGGATCGCTTGCGGAGGATTATGCGCGGCGGCATGGTATCGGTAAATGGTACGACGATGCGGAGAAGCTGATCGGCGAGCCGGACGTTGATGCGGTTTATGTCGCGACGCCTCCGTCGAGCCATAAGGAGTATGCGATTGCCGCGGCGAATGCGGGTAAGGATGTTTACGTCGAAAAGCCGATGGCGATGACGTTCGATGAGTGTCAGGAGATGATCGCAGCTTGCAAGGAAAACGGGGTGCGACTTTTTGTTGCGTATTACAGGAGGGCCTTGCCGCGGTTCGTTAAGATAAAGTCTTTGATCGATGATGGGGCTATCGGGAAGGTGAGCTTTGCCGATGTTGTTTATCACAAGAGGGCGTCGGAAAGTGATTTGGCGGGCACTGAGAATTGGCGCGTCGATCCGCGGGTGGCAGGGGGCGGATATTTTTATGACCTTGCGCCGCATTCGATAGATATTTTGCAGTTTCTATTGGGTGATGCGAAGTCGGCCAAGGGGTATGTTTCTAATCAGAGGCGGCGATATGAAGCTGAGGATATTGTTAGCGGGGCGATGCTGCTTGGCGACGATGTGCATGTGACGATGCTGTGGAACTTTAACGCGTACGGTAATATGGATCGCACCGAGATAGTGGGCGATGAGGGTAAGCTGACATTTTCGACGTTTGGCGACGGGCCGATAGTCTTGGAAACCCAAGATTCAACCGAAGAGTTCAATATCGAAAACCCGCTGCACATCCAACAGCCGCTGATCCAGACGATAGTTAACGAGCTTAGAGGCGACGGCCACTGCCCGAGTACAGGAGATACCGCCGCAAAAACAAATTGGGTAATGGACCGGATATTTGAAAGCGATTGACGAACCTCAACTCATGACACTTTCAACTTACTCCTTTAATAGGTGACTGTCCCCTATTAATTCAATTATAATCTGCTGCCGACTCCAGCTGATAGGGGCAGATGCTTTTCGTATTTGATCCTTTTGTAACCTTCATCGAGTTCTTTGTCGGTTGGAGGGGTGTTGCCCATCTCCGCAAATCTTTCTTTTACCATTTTGATCCACTCTTCTTTGGGAGGGATCTTAAACTCCGGCTCGCCGGGTAGGTTTTCCCATCGTACCCAAACCTCATAAGGTCCTCGCGGCAGTGTGATGCCTGGTGAATAACCGTTTTTTATGAAGTAAATGTCGAGGGTCTGACCGTCTTCGTTCCTGATCTGTATAGTGCCGTTTTTCAGAGTTCCGAGGCGTTTTGCGTTCTTGAAGGGTTTCAGGGAGAAAACAACTTTTGCCAGACCCGGATAGCTAACAAAGGTTTGCGGACCACCTGACATGTTCATCTTGCCGACATAACTGGAATCATTGAATATAACCATAGAGTTATTAAAGGCCCACTGAGTAAATCCAAAGGATGTCTCGTCAGCTCTTTTAGGTGTATTGTCAACGACATTGATATTCGGCGTTAGATTGAGTTGATAGACACGACCGTCATCGTCTTTTGCGAGTTCAATGCTTTGGGGCTTTAAGTCGGTAAGATCCACTTTGTAAAAGTTTTCCTTAGTGATCTTATCATTATTGTCGGGGGTTATTTTGACTTCGACGATAAGTCTGTTTTTAATGTTTCTTGATTTGGTATTGATTCTGAAAGCTCTCGTTTCTGTCCAACATCCGATGGTAACTGAACCGCCATCACCAGAATAACCGCTCGAATGATGCTTGTAGGTCTCAAAGGTGTTTTCGGGGATCAGGGAGTGAACTTCGATGTCCACTTCATAGTGCTTGTAGATGCGGTCGGAAACAGAGGCCGTACATAGCGAATGGTGTGCGCAAATTATAAAGATCGCTGTGAGGGTAATTTTAATCTTGTCAGTCGTTTTCATGATTATTCTCCTATAAATAATGTTGTTGATCTGTTTATAAAGCCTGTCCCTGCCAAGTAAACGCAGGTCTGGGTTATTTCCGGTTCGGGTAAGTCCGCTCTTGCAATTATAACAGGTTCTTGCCGGGCAGGTTTGGGCGGCTTGGTTAAGAAGCCAGACGTAAAGTGTCCTGCAAATTGCAAGGTGATCAGCAGCAGGATCGCAGCAGCAACGGGATAAGGGACGGCGAGTTTTTTCTGCCAGAATCGTTGCGGTTTCGATCTTTGTAAGGCGAGGGCCGATCTTACGGCATGTGAGTTTGCGGAGTTGAATTCATCGTCAGGGCCAAGCTGCCTTAACGTCTGTCCGAAATCTTTCATTGTCTGATCGTCATTTTGGAAATCATTTGTATCGTCATTCATTTTTGACTCCTGTCTGGGATATTTTCTGTCTGTAAGATATTGCGAAGTTTTTCTCGACCTCGATAGAGGTGGGCTTTTACCGAACTTAGCGGGACATCCATGACGCTTGAGATATGATCGAGTTTTAACTGTTCGACGAATCTTAGGAGCATGATCTGTTTTTGGGGGTATTGGAACTGATCGATGGCACTAAGGGCGTTGTGAAATCTTTCCTGTTTTATGAGCATTTGCAGGGCAGAAGGGCTGTTGCCTGGGAGATGCTCGGCATTTGAAAGATCCGCTACGGCCAAGTCTTTTTTTCGAAAGTGCTGCATAAGAACATTTCTGGCTATGCCGAAAATAAAGGGTTTTATGGTTTTGTCGGTTTTTTTATTCATATTACTAATGGCACCTATAAATCTTATAAATGTTTCCGAGCACTGGTCCTGAGCAAGCTGATGGTCACGATGCGAATAGTAGAAAAACCGATAAAGGGACGCTTCAAACTCTTCCAGCAATAAACCGTAGGCGCGGTCGTCCATAGCAAGCAGTGCCTTGATGAAAGCATCGTTGTTTTCGTTTTTGCTCAAAATCGTCCTTTTGTCCGTTTATTCAATATCCACATATATATAGTGATGTAACAGCTTGAAAAGTTGCAAAGAATGGGTGATTTCAATAAATTTTTTTGGAACAGCCAATCGCATGGGCAAAAAATTTGCCCATCCTACGGTTGTTCTTAATTGTCTTTTCTTACGCTATCAGTTTGAAAGCGTCTTTTGCGATCATTCCTTCTTTTATGCCTAATGCTTTGGCGTTGTCGTTGGCTTGGGTTATTTTTCTTTCGCAGAATCTTTCGAGGGTTCCTATTGGGTTGTCCGCGCTGCTTTCGACCAGTGCGGCGGCTTTGCCGAAGCTGTTACAAGCTGTGATATCAATAGCGGGACATGCAAGGAAGCCCTTGCTGCCGGTTATCATCAGAATGCTAAAGTCCGACCACTTAGTGCAGATACCCTCGACCATGCCGTTTTCGGTTTCATACGAGATTGTAATATTTTCCATGTTTTCTCCGTTACCAGTTATCGGTTCTAAATGACGATGCGGGGAGGCTCTCTTTGTTTGCCAGGTTTGGTTCGTCCTTGTTGGTGAATGCGAATCTTACGGCTACGGGGTTCGGAACCTTGTTGCTTGAAACTACGATGGTATCATTTTCAATCGTTGCGGTTGCGGGTACGAAGTTTTTGTCAGAGCCTGCTATTGTAAAGTGCGAAAGCGGGCCGTCTTTGGCTATCAAGCCGGAACCGGTGTAGTCGAAGGACAGGCGGATTTTATCGCCTTCGATCTTCATGCTCTTATAGACGGGGCCGGAGTAGACGAGGTTCTTCTGGCCGTAGTCTTTTGCCAGTGCCCATAGTGCGAGTCGTTCGCCGACGTCGAGTTTGTTTTTCGGATGGATGTCATAAATGTTGCCGATGTCCATGGTCACCGCCATGCCGACGTTCGGAGTTGACAGGGTCATAAGCTGTGCTTCTCTGAGGTATGCGCTGTTGGTTTTGCCGTACTTCCATGGTGCGATCTGAACATAGTAGAATGGGAAGTCGCCAAGGTTCCATGCATCCCGCCAGCTTTTGATCATATTCGGGAAGAGGGTTTGGTATTGTTTGGGTGCTGCTACGTTTGATTCGCCCTGATACCAGATGGCGCCTCGGATCGTAAGGGGTGTCAGCGGGTGGATCATTCCATTATATAGTGATGCCGGTGTATGAGCGGTAAGGCCGCCAGGGGCGACGGGCTTTTGTGGGATCATACCGACTTTGTAACGCCACGGGCCAGCGAGAGGTATTTTTTTGTCGCCACTTTGTAGATACATCTGCGAAGCGGTACCCGAAAATCCACCTGCACCGCCGGTATCGTGTACACGAACAGCGATGGTGTTGGCTCCAGCTTTGACAAGGGCTGCGGGTATCTTGTAATTGCGATTCGCGACCCAGGCAGCCGTCTCGCCGATTTTGGTGCCATTAAAAAAGGTTACGTCGCGGTCATCGATCGGGCCAAGCGAAATGATCATATCTTTGCTGGCCAGGTCTTCGGGCACGTCGATGTTCCTTCGATACCATACGATGCCGTCGATGTTGCCTATGTCGGTGTTTTGAAAAAACGATGGGAGATCGAGAGTCTTCCATGCAGAATCGTCCAGCTGAGGTCGGAACCATTTTCCCGTTGTACCAAGGTCGATGGTCTTGCTAGCCTTCTGCCACTTGGCAAGATCCTTTTCGTACTTCTGCTTTGCCTTTTTCGTCGCACTATTATCGGGAATAAGTTTGACCTGATCGGCGAAATCGGGCATTGTTAAAAGCATCTCGATCGAGGTCCATGACTGAGCGGGCGTGCCTCCCCAATTGGTAGCGATGAGGCCGATGGGGATATTGAGTTCCTTGTGGAGTTTGCGTCCGAAGTAATATGCGGTTGCGGAGAACCCGCCCCATGAGCCGTGCGTTTTCGCTGCTTCTGGAGAGCATTGTACCCAACTGCCGGTGACATCCTTGACGGGTGTAGCCGATATGGCGTGTGCGGCATCAAAGAGCCTGATGTTCGGGTAGTCTGCTTGGGCGATCTCCTGTTCGGCGTTGCTTATCATTGTCATGCCCATTTCCATATTCGATTGTCCCGAGCATATCCAGACTTCGCCGATGAGGATGTTTTCGAGCGTGATGGTGTTGGCAGCTTTTATGGTTATGGTGTGCGGAGCGTTGGATGCTTTTGGTGTTTTTATTGAAACTTTCCATTTGCCGTCCTTGTCTGCGGTAGTGGATTTGCCGAAGAACCATTGCCATGACGCTTTTACATTAATCTTTTCGCCGGGATCGGCCCAGCCCCAGAGGGAACATTGGGCTTGTCTCTGGAGGACCATGTTGTCTGCTATTACGGCTGGGAGTGTTACATCGGCCAGAGTTTGTGCGGTCAGGGTTAATGCGATGACGGTTAGGAGAGTGATCTTTGCAGATTTCATTGGATTAGCTTCCTTACTTTAGACATTAGTATTAGTTAATTCGTAAGCGGGATTGTAAGGCAGCAGGGCGGGAAAGTCAATCGTGATCCATATGTACAAAAAAACAAACATGTCCGCTTTCTTGCGTTCCTCCCCGGGCGCAGGTTTTGCAGACATGTTTGCTATCGTCAATCGGCTTCTGGCGTGCGGCCCTCCGAAGCACTTATAGTACGTGTACTAAACTACCCTCATACATGCACACCGCAATAGCCAATTTCATCGCAAAGAGCTTTCATCTTCTCCCATATCCTGCTGTCGGTTATCACTTCGAGTGCGATGGGATAAAGAATGTTATCTTCCTGGAACATGTGTTCCGTTAAGGCAGGGCAAAGATACGATGTAGCGGAGTTGAGCCTTATCTTGAATTCCTTTAATTTTTCGCTGTCAAATGTGCCTATGAGTCTAATAAGGTCACCGACGGCGATCCTGATATATATATGGTCGCTTCTTGCCGAGCGGCAGAGGCTGGTCCAGCCGTACTTTTTCAGGAAAGGAAAGATCACGTCCTCTTCCTCCTCGAAGTGTTCGTCCATCGCGTCGAGATGCTCGATAATATGACAGAGCCTTCTGAACTCACAAGAGGTGTCCGTGAGAGTTTTCATCTGTTGGATCGTTTCGGTCAGATCCTCCAGGTCCGAGATGAAGCAACGCATGAGGTCATGTTCTGCGATTATCTTGCGAAGTATGTGGCGTGAGGAAAGGTTATTTTTGATGTTGGATTTTTTGTCTTCGAGTATGCCCATCAATACGAATGCTGCTGAGAGCTGCTGAACGAGTCTTGCTGAAAAGCCGTCATCAATAAGGTTCTGCTCTGCAGTTGCGATGTCTCCGGGATTGACTCTCGGTAAGAGGTTGTGAGCATCCCTTTTCAGCAGTCGCGGGTCGGCCCCGCTGTTGATCCTTTTTAAGAGCCGCGTTAATACCTGAGACTTTTTCCCTTTCGGTGTCTTATCCATTTTTGTAACCTCCCTTCAAAGCAATGTCATTCCTGAGTTGATACTAATCAGTTAGTAAAACCATTTGTAATATTCATGTCAAACACAATGCTGCAAACTAATGCTTTTACGCCCTTGCCGGCAAAAAGGTCGAAAAAAACTCTTATATTTAACTCTCCCAAAAACTTAACTCAATCATACTCAAACGTTCTAAGTACGCCTCGGCTCATACATAATGCTCTACATACAGGCGTAAAAAAAGAGCGGATAACTTATCCACCCTGAACCTGGCAATGAAATTCTCTCATATCATTTTGCATCGTTAGCACCTCCACGGCCTACACCAGACCAATTAACACAATCCGTTTTTTCTTTTTTCTCAGGCTGTTAACTCTTGCTGTTTTCTTCTCATCGCTGAATGTATCAGCGGCAATCATTGCGCTATATTAAATTGTTTTTCATTAAAAAAACATGACTCCTGGTCACATCAAAAACATTCAATTTTTACTATCTAAAGTATACACCAAAAATGGTGCGATGGTTGTTTTTTTTTGAATTTTCTATTATTTTTATGAACTTGTTAATATGGGTAAAACAAATTCACACAATTAACATCACCTCCCTCAACTGATACGCACAAACCCCTATATATGTTCCGTAAGTTTATCCCGACAACGAAAAATACAAAACTTACAACTATAAATTTCAGCACGTCTCATACGTTTTTCGAAACATTTTCATAAAAATATTTCGCTATTGTTATCTGCAAGAGTAACGTCTTCGATAGGAACGACCCCCGTAGTATCTATAGCTGCGCGGCCTGTAGTATCTTTGCCGGTAGTAATATTGCGGCGCATTATAGCGGCTATGGCCATACCTGCTGCCGTAGTAACGAGTTTGATGTGTATGCCTGTAGTTACGCCTGCAGCTAAAACTGTAACGGGGACAAATATAGTAACCGTTTGAATCGTAATCCCCCAAATGGTAGGAGGATACATAGATTACATTGTACCCTTTATTTTCACTGGCATAAGCATCCGATCCTGCGATCAGCAACGCTACCACCAGAATAATTGTAGTCAGCAAAACTCTCATTTTACACCTCCAATCGTACAAAATGCACACGCTCACACATTAGACTACGCTTGGCAAGTTGACGTTGTTTATGTATTTTTGGCACTGTCTTTTGACCATAGAATCTGTTAGACTGACTGGCTATGGATATGGATCTGAAAAATAAGACTTTGAATGAACTTGAAGAGCTTGTAGCAGAGTTTGGTGGCAAGAAGTATCTCGCCAAGTACATCTTTTCTTTTATACATGCCAAAGACGCCGCTGAGATCGAAGATGTTACGCCGCTGTCAAAAGATCTTCGTCAAAAGCTCATCGAAGCGGGGTACTACATATCGGCTATGCGTTTGGTGGAAAAATTTGTTGACCCTGACGGTACGATAAAGTTTCTCTTTGAACTTGGCGATGGTGTCAGGATCGAGACGGTTCTCATGGTCACGGCCGCTCCGCAATCGCGGAAGACGTTGTGTATTTCCTGCCAGGGCGGCTGCCGTATGGGCTGTGCGTTCTGCGCAACGGGAAAGCTGAAATATCAGCGCAACCTGACCGCCGCCGAGATAGTCGATCAGGTCAACTATGTCGCAGCCGACTGCGGAGCCGTGAACAATGTTGTCTATATGGGAATGGGCGAGCCGATGGACAATTACGATAACGTGATGCGTTCGATCCAGATGATAAACCACCATGCCGGGAAAAACATAGGCCAAAGGCACATTACCATATCCACCTGCGGCGTTACCGAAGGGATCGATCGTTTCGCGGACGAAAAATTGCAGGTGCACCTTGCTATTTCGCTTCACTCGCCCTGCGATCAGGTTCGGTCGAAGATAATGTCGATTGCCGGTAAGTACCCGCTGGGCGAATTGTTTGATTCTATTAAACACTATCAGAAGAGGACCAAGCGACGTGTTATGTTCGAGTACTGCATGATCAAGGGACTAAACGATACCGACTCGGACGCTAAGGCTTTGGCGAAACTTTTGAAAGGTCTTAACGCCAATGTCAATCTTATCGAATACAACCAGCATGACGGCTGTGAATTTGAGCCGAGCAGCAGGAACCGTATCCAGAGTTTTCTCGATATTCTCATGACCTCCGGCGTCGAGACCACCGTTAGATACAAAAGAGGGCAGACGATAAAGGCCGCTTGCGGTCAGTTGGGCGCAACCTGGATCGATAAATGCGATTGACTGCTCACAGTGCAGAGGATGCATGCAAGGAACATTGAGGCGTATACAGC
>DRGS01000157.1 GCA_011053245.1 Phycisphaerales bacterium | reverse complement strand
TAAGAGACAGTTCCTGAACTATCTCAAGATGCAGGAGTCCTAAGAATCCGCAACGAAAGCCAAAACCGAGGGCGGGAGAATTTTGCGGGACGAATGAGAAACTCGAATCGTTCATGGCGAGTTTGTCGAATGCCTGGCGCAACTTTGGATAGTCGGTGTTGTTGCCGGGATAGAAATCGGAAAAGACCATCTGCATCGGCGGTTCGTAGCCGGGCAGCGGTTCGGCGGCGGGGTTGGCATCGTCGGTTATGGTATCGCCTACTGTGACGTCGGCGAGCTTGCGGATATTTGCGATGACGTAGCCGACCTCTCCGGTTCCGAGTTCGCTGACGGGTGTCATCTTCGGTGTCATCTTGCCGAGTTCGGTTACGAGGTAGGTTCTTCCGGTTCCCATGAATCTGATCTTCTGCTTTACTTTGAGTTTGCCGGCGGAGACCTTTACGAAACATATTACTCCGCGGTATTCGTCGCATAGGCTGTCGAATATGAGTGCGGCGGCGGGTTTGTCGCTGTTATCTTCGGGTGGCGGCAGGAAGGTAACGACGGCTTCGAGGAGTTCTTCGACGCCGAGGCCGCTTTTTGCGCTTATGTGGAAGCATTCGTTTTTGCGGATGCCGATTATGTGTTCGATCTCTTCTCCGACGACGTCGGGTTGGGCTGCGGGGAGGTCGACTTTGTTGATGACGCCCAAGAGTTCTGCGCCGGTTTCTACGGCGAGGTATGCGTTGGCGACGGTCTGGGCTTCGACTCCCTGACTGGCATCGACGACGAGTAGGGCGCCTTCGCAAGCGGCGAGTGCGCGGGAGACTTCATAATGAAAATCGACGTGGCCGGGCGTGTCGATGAGGTTGAGCATGTACTCGGTGCCCTCGTGGGTGTAGCTCATGGTTACAGCCGAGGCCTTTATGGTGATTCCGCGTTCGCGTTCGAGGTCCATGCTGTCGAGGAGCTGTTCCTTGGCTTCGCGTTCGGTGACGAGACCGGTGATCTCCATCATGCGGTCGGCGAGGGTGCTTTTGCCGTGGTCGATGTGTGCTATTATCGAAAAATTACGTATATGTTTAGTGTTCATTTATTACTTATCCGTTCGTTATCCTGAAAAATCATCTACCGGGGTGTTTAAGACACCTGCCACCGCAGAATTTAGTCATTATAGCATATTCGCTGGAAAAATCAATATGTTCAGCGTAAAGGAATTTGCATTTAGACAGGATAACATATACCGGGCGCAGTGAGTTGAATGGAGGCGGCGGGAATCGAACCCGCATCCCCGCGATGCGACCGCGGTGTACTCCCATTATACGACGCCCCCGTCGGCTCGGGAAAACACCATACTACAGATAACTACCGGCTTTTCAACCCTTTTCTTTGGCACTAAGGGTTTTTTGATACTGCGGTGGTGTAAATTGGTTTTCCTATTTTTATGTATTTTCTTTCGTAGTTTGTTCCTACTACTTCTTTGTCCTGGGCGTCGGCGGCTTGGGTGAATTCTATTTTTTGGGTCTTTTCTGAGATGCTTTGGGTTGCTAACACTTCTTCTGCTTGTTCAAAATAGCCTTCGTGGTCGGTGGCGAACTGGATGACGCCATCGGGTTTTAGGCATCTTAGGAGCTGGAGGACGTTTGTTTCGCTGAAAAAGCGTCTTTTGTGGTGGCGTTTTTTGGGCCAGGGGTCGGGAAAATAGATGTGGAAGCAGTCTACGGAGGCATCTGAGAGCTTTTCGGCTATGAATGTGGCGGCGTCGGTGCGGGTCATGCGAACGTTGGGGATCGACCATCTGCCGAGTCTGTCGACGGCGGCACGGTAATATTTACGCGCCCATTCAATACCTAAATATGAGATCTCAGGGTGGTGGCGGGCCTGGTTTACGAGAAAAGTGCCCTTGCCGGAGCCGATCTCGATGTGAATGGGGGCTTTGCGGCCAAATATGTCGCCAAAATCCAGGCAGCCCTGGATGTCATCGATGTTTAATGAGACGTTTTTGTAGTCTTTTAGTATGCGATTCGCCATGTGTTATACTTGCTAAAATACTCATTATATAGGCTAATAACAGTTATTTTGTCAATTTTGTGCTGCATATATCATTGCTGGGAATGAAGCTAAAGTCAAGGCTAATTTAGTCCGATACTGACAATGAACTATAGACCTATTTAACCGTATAAAGTGTATGAAAGATGTAAACTTAGGTAGAAAGATCAGGACGATGATCAGGCCTGTTATCACATTGCGACGTGTGAGGGTGCTGGTTGATGTCGATACCCAGCAGGATTTTTTTCTTGCTAAGGGGGCGGCGACTGTGCGGAACCACCGGAGGGTGCTTGCCAATATCCGTCGGATCGTTGCGTGGGCGCGTGTGAAGAATCTCCGCATGATCTCCACAGCACAGGTTTATCATCCGCATGACCGCGTCGGTTACTGCCTTGAGGGTACGGATGGTCAGAAAAAGTTGCGTTATACGATTCGAAACAAATATAAACGCTTCGCAGCGGATGGATGCACCGACCTTCCTCGTGAGATACTGCTTCACAACGACCAGGTGATCCTGGACAAACGCGGCCCGAATCCTTTTGATGAGCCTCGTGCGGACCGGATGCTGAGCGAATTACGGGCCGACGAGTTCGTACTTTTCGGAGCGTTGACCGAAGGGGCGATCAAGGATACTGCCCTTGGGCTGCTGGCTCGGAGGAAGCATGTTGTCGTGGTGACCGACGCTATCGGCTCGCACAATAAAGAAGCCGCCGAGGTGGCGTTGCGGCAGGTAGCGGCCAAAGGCGCTAAACTCGTCGATACAAAGACGATATGCGGGACATCGTGCCTGAAGATCGTAGGTGCATGCAGTTGCGACCGCTGCCAGGGGCATTTTGCCGAGATAGCCGCAAACGCTCCCGTCAAGAAACAAGCCTGATACCCGATGGGTATACTTCTGACGCATTAACCTACCTGTAAATTCTTGCCTAAAAGGATTTTTCCGCTCAAATCAGCGACTTTGTATTTTTAACCGTTGACACCTGCGGTTTAGTTCATTATATTCCCATCTGTTACTAATTATTTCACCTGATTTCAGTAATCTTTATTTAATGGGAGAGTTTGATAATGGCACAAAAACGTGTGTACTTTTTCGGCAGCGGAAAAGCCGAAGGCAATGCAAAAATGAAAGAACTGCTCGGTGGTAAGGGCGCTAATCTTGCGGAGATGACTTCGCTTGGTATTCCGGTACCAGCCGGTTTTACCATTTCTACGAATGTTTGCGATGAGTATAACAAGAAGAAGGGCAAATGGCCCGCCGGTCTGGCTGAAGAGGTCGAAAAGAATGTCAAGAAGTTGGAAAAGGCGATGGGCGAAAAGATAAGCGATCCGAAGAAGCCTCTGCTGGTGAGTGTTCGCAGCGGTGCGGCGGTTTCGATGCCGGGTATGATGGATACGGTCCTGAACCTTGGATTGAACGATGAGGTTATC
>DRGS01000156.1 GCA_011053245.1 Phycisphaerales bacterium | reverse complement strand
AGATGTGTATAAGAGACAGATCGCAGGGCGCTCAACACACATCAGACGCTCGCTCCGCATCTGGCAGAGGCTGAGGCGATACGGCTGGCACAAAACGCTACGCTTCGAGGGCAGCCGGCGGCGGCGCCGAAAGATCTGTCAGAGATGTATGTCAGCAGTGAGGCTTTAAACTGGTTCTTGATGTTCAGCAACCAGCTCAACCAGATATATAATATAACGACGTATGATATCCCTGGGTACTGGGCGAACAAGCAATATGCAAAGGCCGGGTTGGCGACAACGGGGTTGGTTATCGGCGGCGCCATGATATGGGCAATAACAAACCGAAAGCTCCCGGATGAGCCCGAGGAGTTCGTTGATATGATGCTCGATACACCTATCAATATGATCCCACTGGTCGGGAGAGAGATACAGGCCGCCCGACGCGGATTCGGAGGCGGCGGGATTGGAACGGTTCAGGATATTGGGGAAATAGTTACGAGTATTGAAAATGGGAAATTCGGCAAGGCGCTTGAGGGGATAGGTGTATATTATGGCGTGCCGACGGTCGGGCCGAAGCGGGTTTTCAAAGCGGTCGTTGAAGAGGATATTACAGAGCTGATAGGCGGACCGCCGAGGAAATGATGAAGAGCTTTCAGCTGTCAGCGATCAGCGGTCAGTTAAAAAAAGGCGTTATCGGGGCAAAATGCGGGAAATGTAATGAAATGGTGAATATTTGCGCACAAACGTGCGCACAGTTTACAAAACCGAAGAAAAAGGTCTAAAAGTTAATGTGTGATTCAAGAGGATAAAAAGGCGGTCAGTTTTTAGCTGAAAGCCGATAGCTGAAAGCTGATAGCTGTAAATCGAAAGGAGCTTTATCATGTTTAAGAAATTGTTATTGACGGTTTTTGTGCTGGCTGCAGTGAACGCGTTTGGTCAGGTTTCTACCACTACGACAAAAGTACGGTATGCCGGTAACGGGTCGTCTACGGAGTTTGCTTTTAATTTTCCGTTGCCCGGCGACGATACTTCCGATCTGCTGGTTATACTGGGGACGGTGGCTACGGGCGGGGAAACTATCCTGACCGAGACCACGCATTACACAGTGACTGCAACGAACAACGAATTTGCCTCGGGCGGTACGGTGACGACGGTTGCGACTTATTCGACTGCGTATACGCTGACGATCGAACGGAATAGCCCGGATACGCAGGAAGCGGACATAACCACCGATTCGGGGGTGCTGCGAAAAGCTGTCCTGGAAGGTGCGGTCGACAAAAATACGATGCTGATCCAGCAGCTGCAGACGGACCTCGACCGGACGCCGAAGTTTCCGCGAACCGACCCATCCTCATCGTTGGGCGACTATCCCCCTTTGATTACCAGGGCCGGAAAAAGTGCTGTCTACGACTCCGAAGGCCTGCCGGCAGTTACCGGAACCGCGCCGCCGGGATTGAGTGAGTTTAGTTTTATAAATGACAGCACCAACTATGCGGACCTGGACACGGCGGTCGCCGATATAGGTTCGACAAAGACGACATTGTATATCACTGGCAATACTACCGCAAGCGCTAATCTGTCAGTGCCGTCAACACTGACGTTAAGATTTCACAGACAAGGGGCATTAGTTATCGGAGCGGGCATTACGGTAACGATCAATGGCCCGATAGAGGCTGGCCGGCACCAGATATTTACAAGCTCCGGGACAGCCGCCTTTGGTGCCGGGGTCAATGACGCGATACTGCCTGAATGGTTTGGATTTTTGCCGGAGATCAATACTGATGCACAAGCGATACTAAACCTCGATGCTTTTAAGAAGATCGTTGTTGCAGCCAGTGCAGCTAAAATTCCCATAGAGTTCGGGACCGGTACCTACTACCCGGAATACGGGACGAGCCGCATAATAACATTACTCGATAACCTTACTATAATTGGGCAGGGGAAACACATTACAACGATCAAATGGCGAGAGGTTGGCGGAGCTGGCTCAACAAACGGGCTTATGCGGGATGACGGTAACGGGGTTGACAATCTTGTATTTAGGAATATCGCTTTCGATAATACCGATGTGACGCCCGGAGCCAGTTGGGTGGTAGGTACGGTTATCTGGGTAGGCGTTACCGGCTCAGGCGATGCCGTTGAAAGCGATAATATCACCATAGACAACTGTAAATTCATAAGCCGCAGCCGGAGTATGCTTATCACTAAGACAGATAACGTATTGATAACTGAAACCGATTGCGTAGTTGCTTCCGCAGTAACTGGTATTCCGGGCATTGTTGTTATGAACGGTTCGACCAACGTCAGGATAATCGGGTGCAGAGTGGAAGATCAGACGGCGGATGCAGCAGTAGCTTGTATAAATGTACAGGCATCCAATATGCTAATCTCTGATAATATAATAGGTTCCAGCATTGATTCGACTGCGATATTGGTGGAAGGTGAAGATAACATACTCATCACAAGCAATATAATAGACCTGTCAAGTGCAACGAATGTAAATTGCAACGGTATAATAATCGACGGTTGCGATGTGGTTAAGATTATTGGCAATCTTATAATCGGACACGCCAGCCCGACCGGGCCGGACGGAGTTGGCATCGGGATAGGCTCACGTCGTAATAATACAGAATTAACCATTGAAAACAACCAGATAATAAACTTCTGGACATCAATTCGCATTGGCAACTCGACTGCGGTGACTTTCGGGGACCATTATGTCTCTCACAATGTTCTTGTCGATGCTGGCGAAAATGCCTTTTTGCTGGATGTTGACGGCTCGGTTACTTATACAAACGCAGAAAGTAGTTTCCTTAATAATGAAGTAAGGGGAACAAATAATCGTGCGCACTTTAATATGCCGACGGATGCAGGTGATTTGGTTATTGACGGCAATGTTGGTTTTCAGATCAGGCTTAACACTCTTTCGTCAGACCACAGCACTATAATTGGAACAAATACGGGAGGCGCCCCGACATATCGTGAGACGGTCCTCGATAGCCTGGCGACAGCCCAATACGACAAGATAGACTGGCAGGGTAATGTATTGTATGTCCAGACGACTGCAATGGATCTAAGCGGCGGTGCGGAGAGTATCGAGTTATTCGGATATGACTTTGACAAAGCATATTATATTGCAAATATCATAATGTATTACTCGGAGGCGTCAAGCGGCGATGCGGGGATCGCATTGTCGCCGTTCTTATTCGATACGTCTACCGGCTCAGTCCGGGCCTTTACAGTCTATACGTCCGAGATTAACAAGGCGGTCCGCACACGCATAAAGCACAGGGTCGTAAACAATGATAATTATACCACGCCGGCGTTTTTCGTCTTTACAAATGCGGGTGGTAAATCCGGTACAGGTGAGGTCGTCGCGACCTTGAAGCTTATCGAACAATAAAAAGAAAGGGGCATCATGGCAAAGATCAAGATCGATATCTGGATGTGCATGAAAAGGGCAACGGTGATCGCCGGGCTGATAACCTTTTTATCGGTGACCGCAAAGACATCGATGTCATATTTTGCGACCGCCGAACAACAGGCTGAGGTGCAAAAAGCACAAAAATTGACCAATAAAAAGCTGGAACTGACTAACGACAGGCTTTTTCTGAATATCAGACAGGACCTGGTCGACGTTAAGGAACGCGATGTTATGTGGATGCAGCAACAGATAACCACACAACGCAGAGCAGAACCGCCAACCGCAGCCGAAGATGTTATCCTGGCAAAAGCCGAGACAGAACTGGATGAACAAAAGGCCCTGCAACGCGACCTAATTGCGAATTTTGAGAAAAAAAATAAACAACAATTTTGACATTTGCAAAAAGCGATCAGCATTCAGCATTCAGCGATCAGTAACCACACCCAGTTTTATGCCAATTCTGAGCCAAAAACGGCGAAATGAATATTTTTTGCAGAAAGTTTGAAAAAAGGTGTTGACTTTTATGGTTTTATGCCGAATACTATAATAGTCATGAGAAACAGCCTAAACATACGAATTAGTCAAACCAGCGAAAAACCCTATCCGGGTCTAACCCAGCGGGCAGTACTTCCGGTTGCTTCTCATGACATGGTGAGTGATCGTTTGCCCGGCTGGGTTTTTTATATATGATGGAGGTAGAACAATGAAAACACCTGATTGGATGGATGTCGAAATGGACAAAGCTGATGTGATGATTATAGACATTGGTTATGTAACGGAACAATCATCGAGAGATCGGGCGGATAAAATATTTGCACTAGGGATTGGGAAGAAGAATCTTGTATGGGGGCCATCAACAGGGGGCCCTCGAATCCACATACACATTCCAAAAAGCAAAAGAAAAAAAGTCTTGGTTACCCTCCCTATTAGCGATAAAGTAACATGGTTTGGGGCTACACATAGTTACCATGAAAATTAGCAAGGGTTTCTTTATATACAGGAGTAGAACATGAAAAAAATAATGACAATTAGTTTAATCGTGATAATAGTAATATCAGGGTGCGGGACTCAGATCACCAGCCGGCAGATGCGAACCGCTGAGGATGCTACAGACTGGCCGATCGTGTGGAGCTCTGAGCGGGGAAATCCATATGCCAGGGACGGAAAAATTTATATCGATACCGGATACCTCGAGAAAAAGGGGGTTTCGCACCAGCTGATGTATGTTGTCAAGCATGAATCGGCGCACCTGGATGGGTACTGGTGGGAGTGTAATAGAAGATGTCTTATGAACCCGGTAATACCGTGGTTCGGGACGAGAAAGATTTGCAGTAAATGCAGAGCAAGGCTAAGGCCAACAACAAGTGACTGGCTGGGACTGGATTAAGGAATAAGATGGATACGAATTTAATTAAGCCACTCGAATGGCCAGATGATGGCTTTGATTTATTTGCAGAAGTCGAGAGGCTTCGGGTTATGATTTGGATCGCAGTATTGTTCGATACCCGGCGGGAGCTGCCAGATGGATCGAGTGGCGTTATTACCGCCGGGTTTTTAAAAAGAAAGGAATAAAATGGACAGGATGGAATTGATAAAAAAGGCGAGACAATTTGCACAGGAGCAAGTTGATGGGGTTGCGGCGTTGAATGATACCGACTTTGAAGAGTTACAGAAATTACCAGAGGAAAAAGCGATCGAAACGCTTGCCAAAACATTCCTTGAGGACGCTGTTTTGGAAATGAATATTTAATTTTTGAAAAGTTAAGAATAGGAGCGATCAGCAGTCAGCAGTCAGCACTCAGCGGTCAGTAAGCTGAAAGCCGATAGCTGAGTGCTGAAAGCTAATATGCTTTTCATCACCCTCCTCCGAAGGACCGGGCCTGCTATTTTGCCGAGAGGCCGCCGCCCGGTTCTTTTATTTTTGAAAGGGAATTATGGCAGGCGAAAAAATTGATCTGAGAAAAAGCGAATGGCGTGAGGCGATTGTAAAAATTGCGGACGCTGTTAAGAGCACCGCGTTAACTAACCGGGCATTGGCGTTGCTTATACAGGATGCGACAACCGGTTTGTCACTGGGACAGGTTACGAAAGTTTTGGAAGCAATACCTACACTCAAAGCAAGATATTTGAAATAACGCAAGGGAAAAAGTTAGCTGACATCTGATCGCTGAAAGCTGATAGCTATTTTAAAACGAAAGGGTTTTCTCCCCTCCGGGAAGTGGGGCTGGCTTCGGTCGGCTTCACTTCCTTATTTTGAATTGGAAAAAAGCATGGATGCGTTTGAGAAGCAAATACAAGAGGCGATCACCGACGAGCTGGCTTGTCAGATACTCGGCAAAATGAACCCGTTAGAAAAATGTAAACTGAGGGCTTTGCTGGCTTTTAAACGGCTGGGGATCCGCGGTAATATGCTGGTACAAGTCATGAGCCAGATCGGGAGTAACAATTAATGACAGCAGACCTGCCGGCCTTGAACAATATAATCTGCGGGGATGCGTGGAGGATCATGCAGGGTTGGCCGGACGATTTTATAGACTGCCATAATTCCCTTTCAAAAATAAAAGAACCGGGCGGCGGCCTCTCGGCAAAATAGCAGGCCCGGTCCTTCGGAGGAGGGT
>DRGS01000155.1 GCA_011053245.1 Phycisphaerales bacterium | reverse complement strand
GTTGAAACACGCCGTCGAAATGCGTAATGAAATGTGCGGCAAAAGGCCCCTGCTCGAAGCAAGCGGAGGGATCACGCTCAATACCGTAAGGCAGGTTGCCCAGTGCGGCATTGACCGCATATCCATCGGAGCGATCACTCACGGCATATTTTTCGAGTTCACGCCAGCCGGGAATGGTCTTGCGCGTATCGTATATCTTTGCCTTGGTACCTCTTGTAGCAACGACGTATTTGTGAGTGGTCGTAGCAATACCGCTAAGACGCTGGAGAAAGTTAAGCACCACACGCTCTGCGCTTAGCATCGAACGCAAGGGCCCGGTGATAGTAGCCAGCTTATCCGCTACATTTGCGCGGCTGCCGTCTCGCTTTAGTATCTTGATCTTAAGTCGCCGGTCATACCTTTTCAGCACCTCGGCGGCAACCTCCATACCGGCAACAACGATCTCTTCCCGGGAAACGAGGCTTGCCTTTGCGATCACATCTTCCGGGATCGTCAATTCGCTCGTCGGGTCGCCCTGGCCAAAATCTTCTTCCACAGCCAGGTCGATCAGCGTCTGCATTTTTTTCAGGTCAAGTTTTTTCATGTGTCCTTTCCGGTTTCTTCAAGTTGGGGCAGCTCTTTAAGCTCCTTAAGCTGATCCCTTAGAAAAGCCGCCCGTTCAAAGTCAAGCTGCTCGGCGGCTTCAAGCATCTCTTTTTCGATCTGGACAGCGATCTGCGTCCGGTCGAATTCCTCATCGCTAAAATGGATCGCCTCCTGAGCCGTCTTCCGGGCCTTAAACTGCTCGGTAAGGCCCCTGCGAATCTCTTTCTTTATCGTCTCAGGCGTAATATTGTTATCGGCGTTGTATTTTAATTGAATTTTACGGCGCCGATCCGTTTCGTCAATAGCTTTTTGCATAGAATTGGTAACTTTATCGCCATAGAGAATGACAGCAGCGTTTACATTCCTCGCTGCCCGGCCTATCGTCTGTATTAGTGCGGTTTGACTTCTAAGGAAACCTTCCTTATCGGCGTCAAGAATAGCTACCAGCGAAACTTCCGGCAGGTCCAGCCCTTCGCGGAGTAAATTTATCCCGACGAGTACGTCGAATTCCCCGCTTCTTAAGTCGCGAAGTATCTCAACGCGTTCGAGGGTCTTGATATCGCTGTGGAGATAGCGGCAGCGAAAATTTTTCCTCGCAAGGAAAGACGATAGATCCTCGGCTAATCGTTTCGTAAGGGTCGTTACGAGAACCCGCTCGTTGGCTTTGATTCGTTTTTCGATCTCACCTACGAGATGCGGTATCTGCTTCGAAGCCGGGTGAACGAATATTTGCGGATCGACCAAGCCGGTCGGGCGGATGATCTGCTCTACGATTTCGCCGCTTCTTTCCAGTTCGAAATCTGCAGGCGTTGCCGAGAGGAACACTACATGCTTAAAGCAATCTTCGAATTCATCGAATCGCAGTGGCCGGTTGTCAAGTGCGCTTGGCAAACGAAAACCGTGCTCGACAAGAACCGTTTTGCGGGAACGGTCACCTGCATACATCGCGCGTATCTGCGGAATGCTAACATGCGATTCATCGATGAACAGTAGAAAGTCATCGGGAAAATAATCCATAAGCGTAAACGGTTTCGACCCGACAGGCAAACCAGACATGTGCCGGGCGTAGTTTTCAATCCCACTGCAGTAACCAACTTCGGTGATCATCTCAATATCATATTTCGTTCTTGCTTCGAGGCGCTGGGCTTCGAGGAGTTTTCCTTCATGGCGAAATTTCATAAGCTGCTCGTCCAGTTCGGCCTTAATGCCCTCAACAGCGGCTCCAATTCGCTCAGCGGGCATTATGTAATGCTTGGCCGGATAGATGAAGACCTGCGATTCGCTGGCCAAAGTTTCCGCCGAGACGGTGTTTATATAGCTGATCTTTTCGATCTCGTCACCGAAGAATTCAAAGCGTATTCCGAACGATTCGTAAGAGGGCCACAACTCAACGACGTCACCGCGTACGCGAAAGGTACCGCGGGAAAAATCTATGTCGTTGCGGTTATATTGAAGATCGTTCAGCCGGCCTAACAGGTCGTTGCGTTCTATCGTGTCACCTACTCTGACGGCGATCACCGAAGCCTGATAATCCTCCGGCGACCCAAGCCCGAAAATACATGACACCGACGCGACGATAATGACATCATCACGCGACAACAAACTCGTAGTAGTCGATAACCTAAGCCGGTCGAGATCGTCGTTACGCGAAGCGTCCTTTTCGATATAGATATCACGCTGGGGGATGTAGGCCTCCGGCTGATAGTAATCGTAATAGCTGACAAAGTATTCAACGGCATTATCGGGAAAAAGCTCTTTCAATTCCTCGTAAAGCTGAGCGGCTAAGGTTTTGTTATGCGAGATAACCAGAGCCGGTTTGCCATAGCGGGCGATAACGTTTGCCATTGTAAAGGTTTTACCCGAACCGGTCACGCCTAACAGAGTCTGAAACGACTTGCCTCCGCTCAGTCCGTCATAAAGACGGTCAATGGCTGCGGGCTGATCGCCGCAGGGCTTAAACGGGCTATGTATCTTAAAGTTTGACATTGGTATCGCTATTATGGATTGAAATGCTGAAAATTTCAAGGATCAGGTAATTATGCCAGGATAATTTAGCGCAAGAAAAACCGGACAAGTTCGTCTTTGCGAGCTTGCCCGGACTGGTTTATCTTGTTGATCGAGCTGGTTTTAGCTGAACTGTGCCATGCGGGCGGCTTTGCGCCTGCGGCGGCGATTCTTCTCCGATGGCTTTTCGTAGTAACTGTTACGTTTCATATCGCGAATGAGACCTTCCTTTTCGCACATCTTCTTGAAGCGCTTAACCATCTGCTGAACCGATTCACCTGCTCTTGACCGTACTTTAATCATAAAAACTTAACCTTTTCTACTGCACTTGCAGCAATTACATGCGAGTTACTGTACTATCCTTCTCGTCGGCTAAATAGCGACGAAGTATTAGTTTACACACTCAGAATTTTTTTTCAAGTCAAAAATTGTGTTTTTCGCAGTATTTTTACCGAAAATACCTAATTGGCAACCTTAGGTCTCTTGATACACCTCAAAAAGAGAGGTAAGAACGGGCTTTTTGGCTTGTTTTCGTGGGTTTGCAAAAATCTTCGATGCGGTGGATGTGTGATTTTCGGCGAATTTTAAGAATTCGGTTGACCGTGATCGGCCCCAGGCCCGGAACCTTGAGTAGCTCCAATTTGCCGGCATTATTGGCATTTATGGGGAATTTTTCCGGATGTGCGTCGGCCCATAGCTGTTTTGGGTCCGTTGTCAGCGATAATCTGCCATTTTCGTCAAAAATAATGTCAGATTCCGAAAAACCATATCTCCTAAACAAAAAATCAGTCTGGTACAGGCGATGCTCGCGAACGAATGTGTTATTTACATCTTGCGGGGCGGAAGTCTTTTCGGCGGGATCTTCGCCGGTTTTCTGGTATGCGCTGAAGTAAATGCGGCTCAAATTCAGGCGATCATAGAGGGCGGCGGTATATTTCACGATCTCAGCGTCGGATTCCCCGGCTGGTCCGACGATGAACTGCGTAGTCTGCTTTACGCGGGAGTATTTTTTGCCCCTTGCGGTCAGATTGCTTATCAGTTTCATCGGCTCGATGATGTCGTCCAGGTAGCGTTTCCGCGATGAAAGTTTCCGCATATTCTCTTCGCCGGGTGTTTCGATATTGAGGCTGACAGCGCTTGCAAGCGAAACAGCGTCCTCGATCGCCCCCCTGCTTGCCCCGGGAATGATCTTCAAATGAATAAAACCTCTGAAAGCGTATTTTCGCCGCAGTATCCGGGCGGTGGTGTTGAGCCTGTCCATAGTAGCATCCGGGCTGGCCGTTACACCGGAGCTTAAGAATAGACCGAAGACTTTCCGCTGGTTCAGATAATCGAGAAAAACCTTAGCGGTCTCTTCCGGTTTCAGGGCGCATTTGCGTCCTCCCCCGCCGTCTCGAAGCGGGCAATACGAACAGTCGTTTTCGCAGATATTGGAAACGAGCGTCTTAAACAGAACGCTTTTGCCGCCATTGGGCAGCGTTATCGGATATATCCATCTACCGTCTCCACCGCGGTGTCGCCGGTCGTCATCGCCCGTACCGCAGGCACACGCCAGATCGTACTGGCTGTCTGCGCTTAAAATGCGAAGCTTTTCTTCGACTCCCGGTTTTGAAATGATCGCTGCCATTGCTCACATCCATGTAAACTCAATGGTATTTCCCCTTCAATAACAGTATAGCACACCCCGCCTGAGATTCAAACAGAAAATTACTGGAAGCACGTCACGGCAGCAAGTATAATACCGGTTAATGATACTATAAAACTGAAAGGAATATATATGCTTGAAACATTTGTAATGTTAAGTGCAGCGATAAATGAGGCCGAGCAAAAGGCCCAAGCCATTGCAAGCAGCGAAACGTCACGCAGAAACAGCAGGGCTAATCGCGATATGAAGATCATCAATGCCAATCTCGCTAAGATCCTGATGATCAACGAGGCACTGTGGGAGATTATCCGGGACAAACACGGCTTGACCGAAACCGATCTGCATGAAAAGCTCTATGAGATCGACATGCGCGACGGGGTACTCGACGGTAAGAATCAGCGAAAAGCCTCCGAATGTTCCGGTTGCGGGCGAATGGTCTCCGCAAGGCACCCGGCGTGTCTGTACTGCGGCAATATCATAGACAACTCGGTCTTTACTCTTACTTAGAGCAGCACCTTACGAAAGATCGAACTCGCCGGAAAAGACCTCCACAGCCGGACCCGTCATATAGACGCAGTTGTCATCTTCGCACCAGTTAAGCTCCAGATCGCCGCCGGGTAAGTGTGCCAGAACCGACCGTTCGCTTTTACCGTTTAGAACCGCCGCTACCGCACACGCGCACGCTCCGGTTCCGCAAGCCATCGTTATCCCGCTGCCGCGTTCCCATGTCCGCATCGTAAATTCATTGGCCGACTGAACCTTTACGAAGTGGGCGTTTATCCGCTGAGGAAAGAACGGGTGATTTTCTATCGTCGGTCCCAAACCAGCAAGGTCGATCCCGTCAATGTCGTCACAGAAAAAGACCGCGTGAGGGTTGCCCATGGACACACACGTCATGGACAGATTCTGCCCGACGATGCCTATCGGTTCGTTGACGACTCTTTCGGAGTTAAAATCGACGGGTATATCGGCGGCGGTAAGGATCGGCTGACCCATATTCACGCAGACCCTCGAAACTTTACCGTCATCGCCGGTTTCCAAGCCGACTGTGAGAATACCCCGCAGGGTTTCGATATTGAGAGATGCGCTGAACGTGCCCTGTCCGCCTGCGGAAAATTCGCCGCTGCTGGCACTCAACCCGTGGTCAATAGCGTATTTGGCAACACAGCGAATACCGTTTCCGCACATCTCGGCTTCCGATCCGTCGGCGTTGAACATCCGCATGCGGACGTCGGCACTATCCGATGGACAGATCAGAATAAGACCGTCGGACCCTATACCAGAGTGGCGGATGCTAACAGCTATCGCCAGTTCGGACGGGTTCTCGACCGTTTCCTCGAAACAGTTGACATAGACATAATCATTGCCAAGACCGTGCATTTTCGTAAATCGCATTTTAACCTCGTTAAGTAATATAGTTCACGAAACTATACCACAACCTGAGGTAAAAGACAAGAAGTGTATGTCACAAAGGATTTTGTCGGACACAACTAATGTTTTGACCAGTTACGGTCTATAGATCGGCGATGGTTGCCGGCGGCTCGTTGTCTTCCGGTTCAACCGCCGGGGCGTCCTGGGCGGCGGCTGGTTCTTCCTTGCGAGTATTTTCTTCGATCCGGAAAAGCGTAATGACCAGCTCCAGCACGATACGCACGATAACGATGATAAGGCCGGTTGCGACAATTGCGCAAACCGCTTGCAGCAGACCGCCAGCCAGTTTGTTATCGAAGGCGTCTATGAGAATGGCCAGTCCGGTCAGCGTCGCGATGCCGATACCCACCATGTAAAGAACCTTAATGATCTTCAGGGTAAGAAACTCGGTGAAAGACAGATCGAACAGACATTTACAAAAAGCTTTTTTTTCTTCCATGATCACTCCTTTGCTATAGGACTTTTTCGAAACCGTCTACGGACGGACAGATTCAAGTTTGGACGGAAAATTCTTTCTTGCGTGAATTCATCTGGGCCTTGAGGCGGGCTATGATCGAAGAGTGCATCTGCGAGACCCGCGATTCGGACAGATCGAGCGTCGCCCCGATCTCCTTCATCGTCATCTCTTCATAATAGTACAGAACAACGATAAGTCTTTCGGCACGCGTAAGGCCCTTGGTCAGCAGGCTCTTTAAGTCTCTCTTCTGCGCCTCGATGAGAGGATCCTTGCTCTTTTGGTCCTCGATAACATCGATCTCACGGACATCCTTGTCGCCGTCAGAATCGGAAAACTTATTGTTGAGCGAAACCAGTCCCGTAGCCGTCGCATCCCGCTGGAGACGACGAAACTCCGGTTCTTCCAGCTTCAGTTCCGCGGCGATCTCCTCGTCGGTTGGCATTCTTCCGAGATGGGCCTCAAGCGTCTGAAGGGCGCCTTCCAACTGGTGGGCACGCGAACGAACAAGGCGGGGAACCCAGTCCATACTCCGAAGCTCATCGAGAATACTTCCGCGAACCCGCGGCGTGCAATACGTCGCGAATTTAACGCCGCGTTCCGGATCGAACGCGTCGATGGCATCCATCAAACCGAATATGCCGGCACTGACGAGGTCGTCGAGTTCGACTTTATCCGGAAGTTTGGCGTATATCCTGTCGGCAGTGTATTTGACGAGTTGGAGATAGTTTTCCATCAGGAGGTTGCGGCTGTGTTCACTTTTGCATTCGAAGAATTCTTCCCAGACTTCTTCGATATTTTCAATTTTAGCAGTCTTCATTTTGTAACCTCCATGTTTTTTACTCTTTTTTCGATGCCCACCGGTTCAAGGTCCTATAACCGAGACCACATTTGCTTCGTCAGAGCATTTATTGTCCGTAAAACGCCCATTACCAAGCCTATCTCTATCGGCACATCCTATGCCTGAGTTTAGAAGAACCAGTTAACAACCTTCTGAAAAAAACCTTCCCTGTTCTTATTTACCGCCGATCCTTTCGCAAGCCTTGCCGTCATAGCGATCAGCGATGCGCTTATCTGCGATTTCGGATGCATCAGAACCACCGGCTCTCTGCTCCTGACCGCAGCCAAAAGTTTTTCGTCTTTGCAAAGTACACCTGCTTCGTAAACATGCGTATCCAGAAATCTCATTGCCGTATCCGCCACCTGACGATAAATATTTTTGCCTTCCCGCAGCGAGTTTGCCATATTCACAATAAGGCTGATCCGTCCGTCGTAGTTTCTGCCCGCAAGAACCTTTATCATCGCGTATGCATCTGTCATCGCCGCAGGCTCCGGCGTAGTAACCACGAGCGTATGATCCGCTGAAAGACAGAAACCGACGGTAGCCGCATCAATGCCGGCACCTGTATCAATGACCATAATATCCGCCGCTTCCTGTAACTTGTCCAGTTCGCCCACAAGCCTTTGCCGCTGGAACATGGTAAGATTGGCCATCTCCTCGATCCCCGAACCGCTGCACACAACCTCTACACCGGCAGGTCCGATAAGCGTTATCTCTTCGATATTCTTCTGGCCCGAAATAACATGGGACAGGTTGAACCTGCTGTTAAGGTTCATTACAACATCAAGATTGCCAAGACCAAGATCCGCATCGACCAGAACGACCTTCTTTCGTGAAGCCGCCATACATATCGCCAAATTAGCCGATATGTTCGTCTTACCGACGCCGCCCTTGCCACTGGTAACCGCCAATACCATCGCACGATCCGGTGTGCTTTCCATCAATTGCTGTAACTGTACTGCTCCGCTGCTCATCTTTCTTCTTCCTCTCCCATAAACCGGTTACCGTTCGGTAAGGAACCGAACACACATTAAACTGCAAATTTGTCAGACTAAAACAGCGTCATAGAGGACGCATTCACCTGCCTTTGTTCCAGCAGTCGTCGTGCGATCTTGTTGTTTAGCAGGTTGTCTGAAAGTCGTTCCATCTGTAGCTCAAGGTATTTGTTTATATCCTTTTCAAAGAGCATTTTTGCTTCTTCATCGACTACAGCAATACTGTCAAAACTTCCACCTCGTCCGAATTTTATATTTTCAGCGTCACAGAATAACAATCGTTTATTCTTGATATATTCAGAAAAGGCGCAACTCATAACGGTAGCGAACTCTTCGGTGTCAAGATCGTGAGGAATAAACCCCGTGACATTACATTTGAGGATATTCGTTGTCAGGACCATACGCCTCTGATCGGTGAAATCGACGATCTTATTCAGAAGCTCTGTGACGTTATCCGTAACTGTCTGTGATATATTCATGTCTTTTTTCGTATAACAGGTTTTCTTATCGGTCCTTCAATCAGAATCCCATTTCCATCGCCCCTGTCAGAACAGGTTTGCTCAGGAAGCTATGGCACTTTTAATATCCATCATTTGCGAATCCGTTTCCTTTAATGTCGCTCTGATCTGAGCAAGCGTCCGCGTCTTGCGCAATTCCATAATGACCGAAAGCCTTTCAAAAACAGACTCGTCATAAAGACGATGCCCGCCCTCGGTCCAACCACACTCCTGAATAAGACCCATTGTCGTATAATTATGGATTGTCTGACGAGAAAACGGTGTGCTGCGAACGACTTCGCCAATCCTGTAAAGCTTTACTGGTATTTCTAACTGTGACATCTTATTATCCATACTCAACACCAAACCCTTCAAAACACACTATTCGTCTGGAATCTACACAAAACTCAGACAAAGGTATTTTACGTTTTGTAAAATATAAAACATATTGCCCTATACGTCAAGTATATTTTTTTAAAAAAATAAAATTTTTTTTAGGTCCGCCCTTCTCATCACGTCGTCTGCACTGGCATATTTCCGGATAAACCGTAAAAAAATGCGATTCGGGGTAAATAAGGCCTGTGAAACGGACGATATAAACAATGACCAATATGCTTCTATGCATATATAACCTGTTATTATAAAAAGACTTAGGTAGAAATAAAGAAATGACCGATTCCAATGACAATACCCAGTTATCTGAATGCTCATCATGCTCGTCATGCCGCCTTGGGGCAATTACCCCCCTGGCAAAGCAGCTAAACTGCCTTGACATAGAGCAGATCGCCAACATATGCATTGATGACATCCCAAAGCTCATCGGAGCCTCACTCGCTTCGCTTTATATACTCGATGACGAGGGAGACATTCTGCACCTGCAGCGTAACAACCATAAATTCGCTATTAACAATATCGTTTCCCTGAACCAGAATCCACCATCACCAATGATCGCAGCCGCACGAAAGGGCGAATTGCTGGTAGTAAATGACATCGAATCGTACCGAAAACCAGAAATAAGCAACACTCAGCGGGCATTTCCACGCAACTATCGCACAAAAAGCTGCATTATCGCACCGCTTAACTGCCATGGACAGGTCGTTGGCGTCCTCAACTTTACCGACAAGGACACCGGCGGGCCATTTTCTGAAGAGGACGTCGCCGTCGCAGAGCTTTTTCGACAGTTGATAGGCGCATCCATAGGCAATTTCAAGCTTTTCGAGAAGACACAGCACCAAGCCGAGACTGACGGCCTTACAGGCATGCTCAATCACCGCACATTCTATGAGGTACTCGAAGTCGAACTCCGCAGGTCGCAGCGTTATGGCGGGCGGATCTCGATCATAATGGCAGACATCGATAATCTAAAACCCGTAAACGACAATCTGGGCCATCGGGCAGGCGATCTGGTTATCAAGCAGATAAGCCGCAGGATGTCAGCTTGCATCCGTCAGATCGATATCGCCGCAAGATACGGTGGCGACGAGTTCTCGATAATACTCCCCAATACCTCACTCGAAGACGCGACCGTCGTAGCCGAGCGAATGGTAAAAACCGTATCCAGTTCACCGATCATCTGGGAGGACAACAAGATCGAGCTTTCCATAAGCGTTGGAGTAGGCCAATACGGACCCGACACTCTTGTCGGCGATGTCACAAAGGCAACGGACCAGGCACTATACGCAGCCAAACAAGCCGGAAAGAACCAGGTAAAAGTCTTCGGCGAAAAGCAAACCGTATAAAATTGCCCAGGCTAATACGCCGACCTAAACGGTGCAGCGAGAGTGGTCCCGAACGACAGATAAGTTTCTCTGCCTTTCTCTAATCCCAAAAATTTCATCTCCTCGAAATCAGGCTCATTGTAACTGTCAAAAAGTTTATCCCAGAAGATAAAGATCGTTGAAAAATTCGCGTCGCCCGTCCGCTTACTCACCGTGTGGTGGGCCGTATGAAATCGCGGCGTTACGATCACGCTCCTTACGATCCGTTCGCCCCGATCACCCAGATCGATATTGCTGTGATGGAACTGGGTAAAGAGCGTTATCGCCGATTCAAAGATGATAAACGCCCACACACTCGGCCCCAACAGAAGTATCCACGAAGCCTTAACAATCGTCGACAGAAAAAGTTCGCCCGGATGGAAACGTAACGATGTACATATATCCACATGCGTATCTACATGATGAACCTTATGAAAACGCCACAGCAGAGGTATACGGTGGTTGAAACGATGCCACCAGTAAATGAGCATATCCATAACTATCAGGCTTATCAGTATATGCTCGCCCGAGGAAAGTTCAAACATCGACAGAACACCAAACCCGCGATCATACGCCAAAGCGTTTAAATACATCAAAGGCAAAAATGCGGGGAACCTCAATATAAGATTGTTAAAAACAGAAAGCCCTAAGTGAAACCCAAACCGCCTGCTTCGCTTATCCTGCCACGGCCTGCATGGAAAGAACGTCTCTAACAGCCCCATTACCACAAGCCCTGCAATAAAAAATGTAAAGCGGAACAGGTTAATATCCATAGCTTCTTATCCGAAAGAATTTTTCCTGCGGCGAAGTTCGGCAAAGGTTTCAACGTCGGTTGCACCGGCCATATCAAGAGCGGCTTTTATCCCCGGCAAGGATGCTCTAAGAAACGGGTTGGTCTGCTTTTCTAATCCGACCGTAGAAGTAAACGCACTCGTCGGGTCAGTCTTAATTTCGATAAGCCTCTCGCGTATGATCTTGTTGTCGCCATCGAACTGCAAGGCAAACCGATAATTTTCATCGGTGTAATCATGACCCGGATAGACGACCGTCTCATCGTCCAGCGAAGCTAATTTTAAGAGCGAATCATACATGGTTTTTGCGCTGCATTCGAATATCCGTCCGCACCCCGATACGAAGAGCGTATCGCCCGTAAATACAACCGGCGGATACTTTTCAACAGCCCCAAGATAATAACACACCGACCCAGCCGTATGACCCGGCGTAGCAATGACAGTAACTTCCTCCAAGCCAATAGATACGGTCCGGTCAATTTCACCCGATGGCGTAATAACCTCACAGCCAAATTTCTCCACAAGAGCAGCGACCCCACCGCAATGGTCGAAATGGTTATGCGTTATCAGAATATGCGAAAGTTCTAAGCAATGCTTTTCAAGAGCCGAAACCACACTCCTCGCTTCGCCGGGATCCACCACGAACACCCTACCCGCCTCATACTCGCAAAGGTAGATAAAATTGTCACCCAACGCCGGTATCGTAATGATCTTCTGCATTATTCTTGCCTTCCAAGCGGTTTTTTTCAGATTCTATCTTTTTGACCGTTTCGTCGAAATCGCTGCCCTGCTTGTCCGTCCACTCGATCCGCTTTTTGTTGAACTCATCGTATTGATTTTCCGCCAGTTTACTGGCCATGTCGTGCGATATTCGGCCTGCGTCTTTTAGTATGTCCCTGTCGTTCAAACTGAGAAATCCGTTTAACTTCTCAAGCCAGTTTTCCATATACATTTTAACCCGTCGCATTGCCTGGCCCTCGGCGAAGATCAAATACTGCTCAACTAAATTATTCAGAGCCGAAAGCTCATCGCCATCGAGATAATTCTTGGCAATAACAATATCACCTTTGCGAACTTTTTCGCCCCGCCAGTTCATAAGTCCCATATTCGGCTTACTTGCATCGGCTCGGTCATGAACAATTTGCGCTGCGGTCATACCTGTTATCGCCCAGTGCATTTTATTCTGCACGGTCTTGAAAAATCCAATACTCGTCTCACTCGTGGGATCATAATCGACGCTGGTAGCATAAATATCCGTTATCTTCTGATAGAATCGCCGCTCGGATGTTCGAATATCCTGTATCCGGCGGAGCAACTCATCAAAATAGTCAAACGGATGGTCCGGGTTTTTCAGCCGCTCATCATTAAGCACAAAGCCCTTAACGATATATTCGCGTAGCTGCTCCGTCGCCCAACGCCTGAAATGCGTAGCAACACGAGATTTTATCCGATACCCGACAGAAATTATCATATCAAGATTATAATGCTTTACCTGACGATTCACCTGCCGGCTGCCCTCGGTTTGAACTATTAAGTAATCCTTAACAGTTGAATCCTCATCAAGCTCTCCCTCCTCATAAATGTTCTTGATATGGATATTTATGTTGGGAACAGTCGTCTGATAAACCTCTGCCAGCCCCGCCTGAGTCAGCCACAGAGTCTCCCCTTCCAGCCGGACCTCTATCTTAGTCTGCCCACCCTCAGTCTGATAGATCACCATTTCCCCACCTCGCGGACCAGCTTCACCTTTACCCATCGTATTGACTCCCATAGAACAGTTTACTCATTTTCTCGTCCCGAACTCAAATCCACATTCTATTACTGATTTTATACCGCCATATCGCCGATTACAATACATGTCAGCAAAAATATTGGAAATTGACAGCTAATTCGGTTAATATATCCTTAGATTTAGTGTTCAATTGGTTTTTAGAGGAACCCAAGATGGCCAGCGTTAATGACAAAGCGTTTCAAAGGTGTATAAATCTTGACTGCAAAGCCGAATTCGACTGCGGTCAGAGTATGTTCAAGTGCCCCAAGTGCGGCGATCTTCTGGATATCGTCTATAACTGGGACAAGATTGAGGTTCCGGCAAAGATCTCGGATTTTGCCAACCGCTGGTCAACCAGGGACAATCGCCTCGATTTCTCCGGCGTATGGCGGTTCAGGGAACTGCTCAGTTTCTGTAGCGACGAAAACAAGGTCAGCATCGGTGAGGGCCAAACCATATTACAGCAAAACTCCCAACTCGCTTGCGCCCTTGGCATAAACCCCGACCGGCTCTTCCTGCAATACGAGGGCCTCAACCCCTCCGGCTCATTCAAGGATAACGGCATGACCGCCGCATTCAGTCACGCTGCGATGGTCGGAGCAAAGTCAAGTGCCTGCGCCTCCACCGGCAACACCTCGGCTTCGATGGCTCTGTATGCTCATAGCTGCGGATTGAAATGCACCGTATTCATCGGCTCCGGCAGAATAGCGTTCGGCAAGCTAAGCCAGGCAATGGATTACGGCGGCCACACGATACAGATCGCCGGCGACTTCGACGACTGCATCAAGCAGGTCCAGGACGTCTGCGGCCAGCTTGGAATATATCTCGTAAATTCACTCAACCCGTTCCGACTCGAAGGCCAGAAAACTATAATGTTCCGGATAATCGAGCAGATGGGATGGCAGGTACCCGACTGGATAATCGTACCCGGCGGCAACCTCGGCAACTCAAGCGCATTCGGAAAGGCTTTCATGGAGCTTAAGGAACTCGGCCTTATCGATAAGGTTCCGCGCCTCGCCGTGATAAACGCTACCGGTGCAAGTACGCTAACCGACCTGGTCAATAACAAGGGCCTTAGCTGGAACGACGGCAAAGTGGACCAGTCGATAATCGACGCCTATTATGACAACCTTACCGCAAAAAATTATTCGCCGCACACATGCGCATCGGCGATCGAGATATCGCGTCCCGTAAATCTGAAAAAATGTCTCAGGGCACTGGATTTCTGCAACGGTGTCGTACTCGCCGTTACCGACGAAGAGATAGTCGATGCAAAGGCACAGGTCGGTGTCCATGGTCTCGGCTGCGAACCCGCTTCGGCGGCGACCATAGCCGGACTAAAACACCTACTCGCTGACGGCGTCGTCGATAAAGACGAAACTATCGCCTGCGTCCTGACCGGTCACCAGCTAAAGGACCCCAACGTAACGGTCAACTATCACAAGGACAAACAGGGCCAGTTCAGCAACCCGCCCGTCGAAGCAGCAAACGACCTTGACGAGATCATCAGGATGATGAGATCTTAGTATGGTAATTTAATAGGGGACAGTCACCTATTTAGAGCAATTATTTTGCATCTGCACAATTGGAGAGTCACGAATGGAGTCAGGACACTCATCCCAAAACGTAAGGACCGTAACCGTACTGCTGGTTTTATTAGCGGCGGCTCTGACCGCAAGCTGGGCCTTACCCGATAAAGCAATGGAGGGCCACGAATGTTTCGTCTCGGTAACCGCCCGCCAGATGCTCGCAAGCGGCGACTGGATAGTACCCGAATTCAACGGCCAGATGCGTCTCCAAAAGACCCCACTTAACTACTGGATGGTCGCTTCAATTAGCAAATTGACCGGCAAGATCGACGAACTGACAACAAGATTGCCAAGCATGCTCCTTGCGATTGCGTCGGTCGCCGCAATCCTCTACTTTGTAAACCAATGGTCCGGCTTCACCGCCGCCGTCATCGCCGCGCTTGTTTGGGCGACGTCGCTGGGCTTTTTCAGGTACAGCCACAGCGGCAGGCCGGAAATGTCGCTGGCATGTTTTACCGCTATCGCAATGCTCAGTTTCTATTCCGGCGTCACCGAACAAAACCGCAAAAGACAAATACGCTTCATGCTCATCTTCTGGATAGCCTTCTCGCTCGCAATGTTAGCCAAAGGGCCTGCCCCGTTGCCGCTGGTTGTAGTACCCCTGCTTGCATGGATCATCGCGTTTCGCAAATTCAAAACCATCCCGAAAATGCTCCCTGTTATCGGGTCGATCATATTCTTAGTAGTTTCCCTGGCATGGCCGATCGCCGTCTTAATGCAGCTTAGCCAAGGCGCAGACGCTGATTCGGCGGGACATTTCTGGCAGCAGGAATCCATTGCCCGCTTCATGGGCCAGAACGATTCCGGCGACAAACCCCTCTATTACTATCTCCCCGTCATGTTCCAGTTCATGGCTCCGTGGGTCGCCTTCGTACCGATGGCACTTTTCGCACCATTCTACAAAGTCTGGCAGGACAAGCGCAAGGTCCTGTGGTACCTCTGGATATGGTTCGTAGGCGACATCGTAATAATGAGCATCTCCGGCGGCAAACGCATGCACTACATCTTCCCCGCAATGCCCGCAATGGCGGTGATGATCGGAATATTGTTAGAGGATATGATCTTCTTGCGAAAGGCTTACGACGCGCGCTTCGTGCGAAATCTTGTTTACTTTCACGGCGGTATCTTCGCAGCCGGCGCCATCGCAGCGGTTGTGTACGTCGCCATAAACAACCCCGTCCTCTTAAACCAAACCATCGCCATCGCAGCCGTAGCTATAATCTCAATAACACTCGCAGCCGTCCTACTCATAAAGAACAAAAAAGCCGCAGGCTTCGCAACCATCATCGCAGGTTACTGCGTCCTGATGATGACCGGTTATAGTTTCTTCGCCGTCCCCCAGAGCAAACTAAGATACAGCAAACAATTCGCCCAAACCGTAGCCGCCGCCGTCCCCACAGGCGCAGATC
>DRGS01000154.1 GCA_011053245.1 Phycisphaerales bacterium | reverse complement strand
GGCCTCTGCGGTGGTTTTGCCGTCGAGGATGGTGAATTTCGGGTTGGTCAGTTGCAAGCGATGCTTGTAGAGGCCCGCTTTGCCGGAGACCATTATGACTTGGCCTGGGGCGAGCTGATTTTTGAGGTAGCTGCCGTTGAACCATATTATATTGCAAACGCCGGTATCGTCGGCTATTACGGCTTTGAAGGCGGGCCGGCGACCGAAACGCTTGAAATCGGTTTGCTCGATCACTGCCGCGACGGTAACGGTTTCATTTGGGTGGATATCGGCGATCTTGACCGGTTCGGGCATGAAGACCCAGTTGCGTGGGAAATATTCATACAGGTCGGCAAGGGTGTCTACGCCGAGTTTGGCGAGGGTCTTTGCCTTTGCGGGGCCTGCGCCCTTTAGGTATTGGACGGGCGTTGCAAGGTCCAATTTAGTTTGTTTGCTGTCAGAGTTCATAGTGAAATAAAATAATTGTTATCTTTTCTTGACTTTTGTTTAGTTATTGGCGAATATATACATAGCGACTGTTGCGAGCCGTCCTTGGACGACTCTCCCTTTATGGGGCGGCCGCTCTTTTTTTGGCCGACATGATACAGCTATACTGGCATTTCCCAAGCGATTTTGCAACTTAAATTTTGTAAAGGTCGGTGAAAGATTGACTGTGGGGCGGATTTGGGGATAATGTTTGGAGATGAACGATGAAACGCGAAAACTTATTGAGGCGGACAAAAAATATCTTTGGCATCCCTTTACACAGATGTCCGGCTGGGTTGAAAGTGATCCTGTGGTGGTGGATTCCGGGGATGGGTTCTATCTTATCGATACCAAGGGCAAGCGGTATATCGACGGGGTTAGCTCGTTGTGGTGCAATATACATGGTCACAGGGTTGCGGCTATCGATGATGCTATTCGGGACCAGCTTGACAGGATCGGTCACAGTACGCTGTTAGGGTTAGGGCAAACGCGGTCGATAGAGCTTGCCGAAAGGCTCGTTGAGATCGTGCCGCCGGGACTGGAGAAGGTTTTCTACTCCGATAGCGGAGCGACCAGCGTTGAGATCGCTATTAAGATGGCGTATCAGTATTGTCAGAATAGCGGGCAAAAGGAGCGTAAAAAATTTATCGCACTTAGCGATTCCTACCACGGCGATACCATCGGTTCGGTCAGCGTCGGAGGGATGGAGATATTTCACGGGATATTCGGGTCGCTGCTCTTTGAGACTTATTATGTTGACAGCCCGTTTCCGTATCGGTTCGACGGAGATGAGGATGCGTGTCTTGCCCGCAGTTTATCGCAGATCGATGCGCTGCTTAAGGAACGCGGCGGTGAGATCGCGGCAATAGTCGTTGAGCCACTTGTTCAAGGAGCCGCCGGGATAATCGTTCATCCGAAAGGATTTCTCAAGGGCGTAAGAGAATTAGCGGACAAGTACGATGTGCTGCTGATCGTCGATGAGGTTGCGACAGGGTTCGGGCGGACGGGTAAGATGCTGGCATGTGAACACGAGCAGGTTTCGCCCGATCTGATGTGTCTTGCTAAGGGGATAACAGGCGGGTATTTACCACTTGCGGCGACGCTGGCTACTCAGGAGATATTTGACGCTTTTTTGGGGGGGATCGCCGAACATAAGACGTTTTATCACGGGCATACTTATACGGGTAATGCGCTCGGGTGCGCGGCGGCGATCGCTTCTCTTGATCTTTTTGAGGGTAATAAAATTATCGCTTCTCTTGATGAGAAGTCAGAGCTTATAAGTAAGCACTTTGCAAAGATAAAGGAACTGCCCTTTATAGGCGATGTTCGTCAGTGCGGTTTGATGTGCGGAATTGAAATTGTTAGGGATAAGGCGGGTAAGGAGAGCTTTCCGCACGAAGCGACGGTTGGCGCAAAGATTTGCACAGCCATGCGAGGTAAGGGTGCAATGATGCGGCCGCTTAGCGATGTGATCGTGGTAATGCCGCCGGTTGCGATGGGGATCGAGTTGCTTGATGAGTTGCTTGGGATAGTGAGCGAAACACTAAAAAATGATCTTCCGAAAATTGTTAAGGGGTTGTGATGGAACTAAATAAAGCGAAGGGTTTTTTTGTGACGGGAACGGATACCGGCGTTGGTAAGACGCTTGTCGCTGGAGGTATCGCAAAGATATTGCGTGACAGCGGCAGTAAGGTCGGGGTGTTTAAACCGGTTGGCAGCGGCTGTAATCACGAACATGAAGGATTAGTCAATGCCGATGCGTATTTTCTTCGGGACTGTTCGCATTGCGATTTTGAGCTTTCGGTGATAAACCCGGTCGGTTTCGTTATGCCGGCTGCTCCTTTTGTCTGTGAGGAGTTCGAGAATCGGGCCGTGGATTTTGGCGCGATCGAAAATGCTTACAACCAGATTTGCGATGCCAGCGATTGTATGGTCGTCGAGGGTATCGGCGGGGTGCGGGTGCCGATCTCTGAGGGCGTTGACGTATTGGATATGATGAGAGAATTTGCGCTGCCGGTAGTGATCGTTACCAGACCCAGCCTCGGAACGATAAACCATACGCTGCTCACAATTGATGCGGTGCGCAATGCCGGACTCGATATTGCGGGTGTGGTGATTAGCGGCTATGACGCGCACGAGGCGAATCTCGCCGAAGAGACCGTCGCCGATGTTATCACCGAATGGGGGCAGGTCGAGATCCTTTCGATAGTGCCACTCGATGACGAATCGAATGTAGAGGACCGTAGACTTGGCGAACTGACGATAGAGGCGCTCGGCGACTGTGACTGGGCGGGGATGATACGTTAGTGCCTGTCCGTTGTAGTAATACAGGGAGAATTAAAGGCAAACCCAGTTCCTGGAGTGCTTAGTTTTTTTGTTTGGGTGTACCTGGTCAAAACCTTATTCGCCATCAATTACACAGACAGAAATGTCCAGTCGGCACTCTAATTTCCCGCCTCCGCTGACATTTTCGATGATCACATAGTCAAACCAGACGCCCTGTCGATCTGCCTGCAACAGCCTGATGACCTTTAAAATATCTCTGTAACCGCCGGTAAGCGTTACAGTAGCCTCTTTCTTCGTAACGCGGCTGCTTGTTTTGCCGTCTTCGATAGCCGCATCTTTCGGTGAAATTACAAGTGACTGGATCTGACATCCGCTGTTTTGGCAAACAGTCTCTATACCGACAAAGAAATCCTTAGCTTCCTGCAAGCCAAATATATCTGCGCTACCGGTCATCTCTGTATTCGGAGCCAAAAAGCATCTAATAGAAAATGTCAGTAAACCATGTGGGTCCGCCTGTTCTATATCTGCCCCGTCAAGCTCTGCCAATCGGATCTGTCCGTTGGTGTTGAGCGAACGGACAAAGTTGTAGATCGAATCAGATTCCAGGGCTGCCCCTTTCAGGACCATCTCCGACCCATCGGTGCTTTCAATGATGCTTAGATGCATCTCGGTTGGTATCTTGGCGCTAATATCACTTAACAAATGCCCCCAGTTGATAGCAGGCTTTAGATCCAGGTTCGCAGTTTCCTCACTGGCGATTTCCCCGGCAGCTTCAGGCTCAACAACTTCAGCTTCCGAATCGGGCACGACAATTGTGTGCTGCTGGGTGACTACCTCACTACGGTTTGCATGTGGTTGTTCCGAAATTATTTTTGTCGAAGCATTACCATCCTGCAAAAAATACCTGCCTGAAAAAAAAGACAGACCGGATAAGATCAACACCGCAGTTGTGATCGTCACGGCCTTATGGTGTGATCCCATATTATTTACTTTAGAGCGATTTACATCTTCCACAGCTTTAACTGTTTGAGGCGGCACACTTGGCGAATTGCCGGTTTCTTCCGATGCAGATGAGCTTTCCAATTCACTCGGTCCATCGGATCTGTCAAGTGAAGGCACCCGTCCTAAATTGAAAAGGGCCGATTCCCTCTCATCGACATTCATAATTCTGCCGAATACTTCCTCTACGATATCCTTGCTCTTACGATCGGTCGACATATCAAGCTCCGCTCATTTCACAGTGTTCCATTGCATTTTCAACATTGGTTGCCTCTTGTTGGCTGTCTGGCCAATTCCAGTTAGGACTGGTCCGTTCAGCCACCTCTTTACTCAAAGCCAGGTAATCCATCGCACCGTTAGAGTTAGGGGCAAAATCATATATGGACTGCTTATGAACCTGCGCCTCAACCAACTGGATATTGTTTCGGATCGGCGTACTGAATATCGTATTACCGAAATATTTCCGCATCTGGCCAAGTATCATCCTGTTGATCTTCGTCCTGACATCATACAGAGTCGGCAGTATCCCCAATATCTCAAGAGGTGGATTCAGCCGATGCTTTACAATTTTTATCGTCGATATAAGCTCCTTCATACCTTCAAGAGAAAAATAATGTGTCTGAGCCGGGATAAGAACGAATTCCGCACATGAAAGCCCGTTTATCGTTGTAAGGTTCAGCGACGGCGAGCAATCCATAATGATATAATCGTATTCCTTACCGGAAGTGGCCAGCATCTTATTTATCGCAGTCTTGAGTATCCACTCCCTGCCAAACTGGCTTGCCAGCTCAAGCTGGGCACCGGTCAGCAGGGAACAAGCCGGACAGATATCCAGGTTCTCAATTCCGCTTGGAAGGATAGCCTTTTCCAACTCAAGGCTCCGGACAAGAACATCGTAGATCGAATATTTCAGGTTATCGGCATTGATCCCGATACCCAGAGAAGCCTGTGACTGGGCGTCAAGGTCGATCACAAGGACCTTAAAGCCCATACACGCCAGACCCGCCGACAGGTTGATAGTGGTAGTAGTCTTACCGCAGCCGCCCTTTTGATTGGCTATGGCAATGATCGACGGCCCCTCTTGCTTGGCCTCAGCGTCAGGCATCAGTTCCTGGCCCCCGGCTGGAATAGCCTTAGACTTATTTTTATCGGTCCTGTTAAACAATGACCCAAAGTAATCAAGCATGTCAGGTTCCTCGTCTTATATCCTTAAAATGCAATTATTCCATATAATCCGTACACACGGTTTTATCGGATAATTATGCACCGACGTTTACAGCCAATCACAAAAAAAAGTCCTCATCGCAATTTATTTAAACCTATCCCTCATAATCAATTTTTAGTCATCTAACCAGAACTAATGTAGTTGTAATACCAATGGTATTTTTTAAGTTCGCGTTGAAAAATCGGTAAGTTATTGTCTAATAAAAGATTAGACCACGCATAAAGCCACTTATTTATTGTAACGGGTATAAGGTGTTTATCGGACCACCGTGAAAAGGCTAATTTAAGAGGAAAACTAAAGAACTGGTACGGCAAACTCGGCGAACTTACCATTGAGGCACTTGGCGATTGCGACTGGGCGGGGATGATAGGTTAAAATATTCTCGACGGTTTCAATTTATCTTGAACATTAATTTGCATATTTTTTTTATGGTTTTTGATCTCATTTTGTTCATCATCCAGGTTTCGGCTATGCGTTTGGATAGAAAGCCCATTGTCGGGAAAGAGTGCTGGAGCATCATGATATCGTAGATCTTGATCTTTTTCTGGATCGCGAGTGCCCATTCGTTTATCATTTCGCCGGAGCCTTCGCCGATGATGTATACGCCGTATATTCTGCCAGCGGGTGCGACGAATGCTTTGACGAAACCGATATCTACGGCTTCTGCGATGGCTGCGCCGTAGTCTTCGTATTTAACTTTTATGACTTCATATTTTATGTTCTTTTCTTTCAGCTCTGTTTCATTCATTCCGACGCGTGAAACCTGCGGTTCGGTAAATACCGTCCAGGGTACTACGAACTTTTGGAAATCCCGCTTTAGGGGTCCGCGCATCATGCTGTTCATTATGGCGATCATTCCCTGGTGCATGGCTGCGTGTGAGAAGAGGTGGTAGCCGTTGCAGTCGCCGGCTGCGAAGATGTGAGAGGATGCAGTCTGGAGGTACTTATTAACTTCGATGGCACCTTTGCTGTTGACGTTAACGCCGGCGTTTTCGAGTTTCATATCTTCGAATGAGTATTTTCGGCCTGCGGCGACGAGCACTTTCTGAGCGGTTATTGTCTGGCCCTTGTCGGTTTGCATTATGACATTGCCGTCTTGCATTTCAAAGTTTACGGGCTTTTGTTCGCGGAGAATTGTTAAGCCCTCTTCTTCAAATACGGATTCGAGGATATCGGTCGCTTCGGTATCTTCTCGCCACATGAGCCTTGGCCCGCGGATGATCATAGTTACCTTGCTGCCAAGCCGTGAAAAAGCCTGGGCCATTTCGCAGGCTATTGCGCCGCCGCCTATGACGATCATGCTGAGCGGGATGTGGTCGAGCGTGAACATGGTTTCATTGGTCAGGTAGTCGATGTTTTCTATGTTGGGCAGGGGCGGTATGGCCGGTTTTGTGCCGGTGCATATAAATATCTTTTTGGCGGAGTAAGTTTTTTCGCCGACTTTTACCGTGTGTGCATCTACGAATTCGGCGCTGCCTTGCTGGTAGACCATCTTGACCTTATCGAACATCTTCATGGTCTTTTTTTCGCTTATGTATTTCAAATGCTGCTGGATGATCTCGAAGGATCTGTCGACGTCGGGTTTGGGACTTTGGAGCATGCCCATTTTGGCGAGTTTGTCGAATGCTTTGCGATGTTTGGCCATGCGGAGCAGCGATTTACTAGGGATACAGCCGACGTTCATACATTCTCCACCGACCTTTTCTTTTTCTATCGCACAGACGCTGAGGCCCATCTCCGAGCCCATTATAGAAACCGCCATCCCAGCCGGCCCTAAACCAATCGTTATAATGTCATGATCGTATTTCATAATTTTAATCCTTCTCGCTTATAGTAGAAACGTTTTGGGAACCTTTATTTTGCCTCATATCTATTGGTTTGTCAATGTCGGGGGTATTATTAATAGTTTGCATAATCACTGCTCTGGGTATTATACTGTTGGCTTGGGTTTGATGAGTTATGGATGCTATATGTCAGCTAAAAAATCTGATTACAGGCGTTATCTTGTTGATGTCGATAGTGTTTCGACTCAGCAGCTTTTTACGGACTGTCTTGTCATCGGTTCCGGGATAGCGGGTCTTCGCGCGGCTATCGAAGCTGCTCAACACTGCAACGTGACCATCGTTTGCAAGGGCGGCTTGCAGGACAGCAATACATTTAAAGCTCAGGGCGGGATCGCATCGGTGCTGGCTAAAACCGACAGCTTTGAATCGCATATCGGCGATACGCTGGCGACCGGGTGCGGGATATGCGATGAGGATATTGTAAATCTCGTGGTAAAGCAGGGGCCGGAGCTTATCCTTCAACTTCTGGAATGGGGGACGGAATTCGACAAGGTCAACGGCAAAGTCGATGTCACCTTAGAGGGCGGACACAGCCATGCACGCGTCGCCCACGCACACGGCGACTCTACCGGAAGGGGCATAGTCGAGGCGCTTACCAAGAAAATAAAGCAAAAGTCAAACATCAATGTTATCGAAAACTTTTTTGCCGTCGATCTTCTTACCGATGACGATAACGGATGTATCGGTGTGGTAGGTTTTCGCCAGCGGGGTGGTTTCGAAATAATACGGGCAGGCAGTACGATCCTGGCGACGGGAGGTGCGGGCAGGCTATACCGTGAAACGACCAATCCTAAGGTAGCGACCGCCGACGGTCTGGCGATGGGATACAGGGCAGGGGCGGTTCTGCGTGATATGGAGTTTATGC
>DRGS01000153.1 GCA_011053245.1 Phycisphaerales bacterium | reverse complement strand
AGATGTGTATAAGAGACAGGTGCATGTTCGATTCGAGAGTAACCCTTTCATCGGAGGTAAAAGCCGACATCGAAAAATTCCTCGAAAACGCAAAAGGAACCGACTGCCCCTGGTCCGATGCCGAAATTATACCCACTCATGTAAGAAGAAACATCAAACTCGCCGAAGCCCCAAGCTACGGAAAAACCATCTTCGAATACGAACCCAAATGCCACGGCTCAAACGACTACGAAAAAATAGCCCAACACATAGCCTCAATGAAAAACGGCCAAAACACCCCCAAAGAAACCGCCCAAATCGAACCCGAAGCTATCAAGCTACCCGAAACCACGCAGAACCAAGCACCAACCCCCTTGTCATCCTGAGCGAAGTCGAAGGGTCTCGGACGTTACAATTACGCAAACATCTACATTTTGTCATACCCGCATGCTTTAAGCGGGTATCCACATAAAAAAAGCATCGCAAAGCGATTCCAATCCTATTAGCCACCCGACCTGTCGGCAGGTTCACCCGACAAATACTGAAACCCTTACCCGCCGTAATGGTAGGGCCGGCGGATGCCCACGTGGTCTCCGGAATTGTCATTGCGCCGAGCGAAGCGACGTGGCAATCTCAGACTCTACAATTTCAACAAACCTCCCCTTAACAAAAAGAGCCCAAAGGGCGCCATGGTGTAGCCTCGCCCGCAGGGCGTAGACCCAAAATCATTCACCCCCCTTTTATTGAGCCCGCGCAGCGGGCGCCATAGAATTAACACCTCTGGCAAATTTTTTAAATCTCTATATACTAAAAGCCCCTTTCGGGAGTACTATATATGAAGAAAGTGCTTTCCATCGTACGAATTTGGAAATTTCGCGAACTTTCTTTCGCGGATAAAGTTTTTGACAAAAGCTTATAGCTATAGCAACGCGAGAGAAAAATACCCATTGGGTATCGGATTAGTAAATGATCGAAGACAAACTGCTCATTTGGAAGTTTAAACGCGGCGATACCGGTGCGCTCAGGCAGATATACGAAAAGTACAAAAACGATCTGCTAAAGCTCGCGGTTGTCATGACAGGCAACGCTGCGACAGCAGAGGATACGGTTCAGGACGTCTTTGTAAGATTCGCTCAGTCAGGCGACAGGATCCGTTCGGCTGGCAGCCTTAAAAGCTATCTTACAACCTCCGTCGTCAATCGCATCCGAACGCAATGGCGGGATGGCCAAAGGCATGCGGCTGTAAATATTGACGAAGCCAGCGAAATACCGTCAAAAATCCCCCAGCCGCAAAACTGGGCCTTGCTCAGTGAAGAGCTAATGCTGCTAAAGAATGCGATGACGCAACTGCCTGAGGATCAGCGCGAGGTCATCGCCCTTCGCATGCAGGGCGATATGAGTTTTCGCCAGATCGCAAAGCTCCAAAATGTCTCGATCAGTACCGCCCAGGGCAGATATCGGTATGGAATAACTAAACTGCGGTCAATTTTAAATGGTGAGGTCCTAAAATGAAACCAGCAGACGACATAAAGAGATTTTTCAAAAACGCTTCCTTAAGTACCGATCCTGCTGCGGATGAAGCAGTATTTGACAAGGTACTCAAAGCTGGCAATACAAAAACCACAATACCGGCCCACCAGCCGAGTATATGGAGAATAATCATGCAAAGTAAAATAACAAAACTAACCGCAGCAGCGGCAATAATTTTAGTCGCAATAACTATTATAAATCAGTTCGGCGGCTCGATCGACGGGACAAGTGTCGCATTTGCAAATGCCATGGAACACTTCGCCGCCGCTGAAACCGCCCGGTTTGATCTGACAATAGAATTTGGCGACCAACAACCGCAAACCTCAAGTTTTCTCTATGACGCAAAGGGCTATATCAGACAGAACATGGCAAATGGGGTAGTCAATTTCGTTGACTATAACACAAATAAGGTTCTTTCATTCGTTCCAGACTCTAAGATCGTTGTCATAAAAAATGTAAGCAAACCTGATTTCAATACCGCACTTTATGATATTTTCGCAAAGTTTCAAGATCTTATCCAGCAGGCTATAGATATTGGTCAAGGCCCAGTTGAATCTCTCGACACAAAAACTATCGATGGTTATAATGCTTACGGCTATCGTGTCGAAACCACCGGGCAATTACCTGGCCTATACTGGCAGGGCAAAGGAACACTTACAGTCTGGGCTGATGCCGAAACAGATTTCCCTTTGATACTAAAATGGCGCAATACCATGACAGATATCGCAGTCACCGTCTCGAATATTCGCCTAAATGAAATCTTTGGTCCAGATGAACTATCCATCATGATACCTGATGGTTTTGCCATTAACGACGAAACTATACCCCAGGTAGAACCCGAACCGCAAGAACCGCTGGCATTGCAGGAAAATATCATAGAATCAGATGATACTGTAGAAACTACACCTCAACAGCCAGAGATCAATGAAACAGTTGAGCATGACATCGATGACCTTATAAAGGGCCTTGAGAAAAATGATCAGACACTGATAAAGTTTTTCCACAGCTTCTGTTTTCTAACCAAAGGCAAATTCCCATCATCACTTACCTTTGATGCTGTAAAAGACATTGACCCGGATGCTAAGATTACTTACAAGCAGAAGTTGTGGTCACATAGCGTCTCTGTTAGTTTCCCAAATTTAATGAAAGATGCCATACCTTGCATTGATCCCGACACACTCACCGAAGAAGAAATAAAACAGATAAACCAGCAAAAAGGTCCCATCTACGAAGAGGAAATGGCCAGATCTAACGAAGAGCATGGATATTTGATGCCGCATTTTGATAACATAGTTGAAGGTCTCAAGTTAATCAACAAATTACCCGCAAAATCCGACTGGTGCTATAACGGCCAAGACTCAACGCTCGGTGATGCTGACATTGCCATTTTCTGGTATAAACCCAAAAAGTCTAAAACATACCGTGCTGTCTATGGCGACCTGACTATAGAAGAGGTCTCTCCGGATGACCTGCACCTGCTCGAAAATCCATCGGATGACGAGATCGACCAACAGGCAAATGCCGTTTTAGAAACTGCTATCCAACTTGGCGCTGACATACCAAAGGGCAGTCGCAACAAGGTTCTCCGCATACTAAGCCTCAAAGAAAAGGATCTCATCAGAGGCTTTGCTATCTACCTTGAATACTCACCCGGCAGATATCCCCCATCTATGACCGTAGACAAAAATTACATGAAAGACATGGAGGCTCTTTTCAGTGAAGCAATGAAGCAAGGCCGTATCGACAAGAAGACTAGCGAAGAAAAAGTCTTTGACCTTTTCTATGCAGGCTCATTTTATGACAAACTCGTGAGAGAAAAAAAAGGCCCCGTTTATTATGGTGCCGCAGCAACACTCAGCGACCCCAACGCCATTCTTGTCCGATGGAAACTGTCAAAAAACAAATACCGGGTAATCTACACCAGCCTAAAAGCTGAAACAGTAACTACCGAGAAACTTGCCGAACTCGAAAACCAACCGACCCAATAACTAACAAAACAATTCAGAACAATAGGCCGGGCTTACTACCCGGCTTTTTTTATGTTTTGGGCGGGAAAAAGGGTTGTTTTGGTGTTATAAGAGAGAATCTGGCAAAAAAATAATTTTCGGGGGTTTGGGGAATTTACGCCTCTGTTATCCTGTTAAAAAACCAAAAAAATCTTCCAAACGCGCTTGCACTATCTTGCTGCAGGGCAAAAAAATAAAAAATTTTTACTCCTTTTCTAACAAAGACTTACCATTTTCAACCCCAAAAAAAATCGCCGATTTTTGCATCAAACGCGCAAGTTCGTGCAAAGGGTGGGGGGACTTGTTTTTTTAAAGAGTACAAACATAACATGAAATATATACTTGAATTAAGTTTCTCAGTACGATTAGCCCACCGACCCGTCGGTGTGGTTATATTTACAAAACCGTTCAAAAGTGAACAGAAAATGAAAAAAACGTGATCTTTGAAAACAAAAACATGAAAAACGAAGCCAATTTAAAGCCAATCTCGAACACCCTAAGCCCTCACTTTTTTCGGAAGAATCCGCAAATTCTCAAAACCTTTTTTTCGCAAAACGAACCCAATTTGAGCGACCCAAAAGTACCGCAAGTAACTGCTACAGAAAGGGTTACGGCGATCTTTCCCAAAAGAAAACGAACCCAAACGAACCCAATAAAGCCAATTAAAGCCAATTCAAAGATTCTCCATAGCCTTGGCGACGGAGAACAAAGCCAATTTCAAAAATCAGGGCATCGTTTTTCAATCAGTGCTAACTCTTCTAAGTACCGTGTATTGCGGCAGATCCTCTTCGAGAAGTATTATATGCGGGCGATTAGCGGTGTCTATTCGTTGATTGCCTTGGTTTATCATAGGATCGCCAATGGTAAGATTAGAAATGGCCCCATCGGGAGTGAGCACTTCAAGCGTTTCACCTGCATGGATCGTGTTCCTCACTTCAACCATACTACAGCCGTTTTTCTTCTCGCCCAAGACGTTACCCACAAATCGCGAATTGGAGAGCGAACCGCTCTTTTCAACGTCATAGTCATCCGCTTCGATGGCCCCTTTCATAAACCCCTGCGAATATCCGCGGTTAGGTATCCGGCTAAGCATTTCAAGTCCCTCCTCCCAGCTAAAAACTTTACCGTCAATAACCTTCCGGTAAAACGAAACCACCGTTGCGATGTAATGTATGGACTTCATTCGCCCCTCGATCTTAAACGAACGAACCCCGGCTTCGGTAAGAGCAGGTACAAACCCAAACAGCGCAAGTTCCTTACTATTGAAAAGGTACAGCCCGCGATCATCTTCGTAAACTGGCATATACTCGCCGGGTCGTTTCTCTTCGACAAGCGAATATTTCCACCGGCATGGATGTTTGCATTCGCCGCGGTTGGCTGCGAAACCGGTCATGTAGTCGCTTATCGCGCATCTGCCGCTATACGAAAAGCAAACCGATCCATGTATGAATACTTCCGTTTCGATCCCGTCGCCGATCTGGTGCTGAATATCTTTGATACGATCCGCGGAAAGTTCCCTGGCGAGGTTAACGCGACTGGCTCCGAGTTGTTTGTATGCCAGAACAGCTTGGCTGCTGGTAGTGTTGGCTTGGGTGGATATGTGCAGTGCGGCATTGAGATTAAGTTTCTTAAGTTCATTAAGAACGCCGAGGTCGGCTACGATGAATGCATCGACGCCGATATCGTCAAGTGTTTTTGCGGTTTCGATGAGTTTGTCGTACTCTTCGGAGAATGGATATATGTTGAGTGCCACGTACCCTTTGCGATTATTTTCGTGAAGGTGTGCGATACCCTTTTCGGCATCGTCGAAACTGAAGTTACCGGCAAAACTTCGCAGCGATCCGAACTCAGCGCCAAAGTAAACCGCATCCGCACCATAGGCCACAGCCCATTTGAGTTTCTCAAGATCACCGGCAGGTGCAAGCAGTTCGGGTTTTTTCATTTGAGATCCTCTAAGTCATTATCCATTATCCTTGCGCGGGTCGGCCAGTGCAATAGTTTCATCGACCATATCCCACGGTTGGGATTATCACCCCACAGCCCGGTGATCGCAATAGTCTCACAAAGTGCAATCAGTTTTTCGGCAAGGCCCTTAATGGTTCCGTCATAGAAAAATTCGCCCGGACTTTCGGGTGCAATGTTCCTTATTATCTCCGGGTAGGCCAGCCGTTCCGGCAGCACCGGATACGCCCCAGCCGATATTGCTTCAGCGACGGTTACGCCGAAGAATTCGTGATTAGCGGTCGATACTATCACATCGGCATCGAGCAGGGCCGCTTCGTAATCGGCACGGGTTTCCTGAAAGCCCCAGCGGTCGATATTCTCAGCGAAAAACTCTTCGGCCCAGACAAAGACCTCCGGCTCATCGCTAAAACGCTCGCCAATCACGCTAAGACGAAAATCGATTCCCATTTCCTTTACGATCTTAAGAGCTGCGAAAAAATCATCGGGGTTCTTATCATGCTCCCACCTTGCCGCCCAGAGTATTCGCAGCGGTCCGGCAGGTTTTTGTTTTTTGGCGGAGGTATCTATCCTCGCAATGCCGGGCGGGTAGACAGCTGATTTCGGCTTTATCCTTTCGGCGGGGTCGATGGGTTCGGATTCGGGCATGCGTTTTAGGAAAGCGGTCATGGCCGTGAGAAATTCGTCGCGATGGAACGCGGAATTGAACCAGACGTAATCAGCGGCAAGAGCTGTGGTGAGATTTGTCATTACATACTGATAATCCCTCTCGGATTCAAAGCGGTTGGGATAGGTAAGCTGATTTTCGTGGAAATAAACAACGGAGGTCATATCGCTTACGGATTTATCGACGAGGCCCTTAAACTCGGCGAGGTTCAGCATGTCGCTGCAAAAGATAACGTCCCAGCTATTGCCCTTGGAGAGAGAATCGTTTACTTGATCGGCGAACGCGACGGCGGAGTTTCGCATCCGCCATTTCCATTTGTTAGGAGGCAACGTCAGCAGCGTCCAGTCATGGCGGCTGTTAGCGATCCAGCCGTCGAGAAATGCTTTGTGGCTGCCGCCGTAATATGCTTCCAGTGCGAGTATTTTCATTTACAATCAGTCGTCCTTAGCGTCATAGCCGGCAGCGATCTTCAAATGAGGTCGCAGGCATTGGCGGGCATCCAGTGGGCGTCCTTACCGTGCCATTTAACATTGCAGCCGATCGGATTCGTTACGGGTGTGGTGACGGGTTTGCCGGCCATGATCTCATCGAGCGCATTTTCGAGGTCATTGACGGTTATCTTGTCGGTTTCGCGCGGGTTGTCAACACCTCTGCCGGTATAGAGAAGTTGTCGATCTTCCTCGAATACAAAAAAGTGCGGAGTGCGTATCGCACCATACTCGCGCGCAACATCCTGCGTACTGTCGAAAAGATAGGTCCATGGAAATTTTTTGTCTTCCATGCGTAAAACCATATTCTCGAAAGAATCCTCTTCGTGAGTTTCGGGGCTGTTGGAATTGATGCCGACGAATTTCACACCGAGTGGTTTGAATTTTTCGGCGGTTGCGCGTGTGACCTCATCGGAGTTGATGACGTAGGGGCAGTGGTTGCATGTGAAGAAAATGACGAGGATCCTCGCATCGGCGAAATCGGCAAGACGATAAGATTTGCCGTCGGTTCCGCAGAGTAGAAAGTCGTGAGCCTTTTGTTCAATTTCAAGTGTAAATGCCATAATGTATCTCCCATTCGGAAAAATCCCAAATACCACCTGAACCCATCGGTGGCACTATTGTAAAATATACACCAATTCGTACGAAAGCAAAACCCAATGCCCTATTCAAGCACCAGCACTTCATACCAACTGTACCGCCTGTTCCTGACCTCCAGCAGAGCTTTCCGTGTTTCTTTCGTCTTTATCAGCGCCTCATTAAACTCGGCTATCGTACTCACCGCCTTGCGATTAACGCTCAGTATTGCCAGTCCCGCCTGGATACCCGCTCGCCCAGCCGGAGAGCCGCTTTCAACATCGGTGATGATGACGCCCTCACCCTGGTCATAGCCGAATTGTCTGGCAGTCTCCGATGTTATCTCCTTAACCTTAAGCCCCAATTCCTCGGCGGTCCTGGACATTTTCGTGGCAATTTTGCTGTCCTCAAGCGACCCTATCTTAACCTTGACCTTCTTTTCCTTACTGTCACGGAATATAACCAGAGTGACCCTCGTACCCGGCTCAAGAAATGCTATCGTATTGCGAAGCCCCTGAGTATCTTTTACTTCCTTACCGTCTATTTTCAGTACGATGTCGTCCTTCTTGAGACCGGCTTTCTCCGCCGGCGAATCTTCCATGACCTCTTTAACAATAACGCCTCCACCATTGTCAAGACCGAAAAACTCGGCTACGCCTTCTTTTACATTGCCCATCCTGATCCCCAGATAGCCGTGCGTTATCTTACCCGAACTTATCAACTGGTCCTTGGCCCGCTTGGCCATATTGATAGGAACCGCAAAACCGATACCCATATAGCCGCCACTCTTACTGAAGATAAACGTATTGACACCTATCGCTTCACCGTCAAGATTCAGCAGCGGCCCACCGGAATTGCCCGGGTTGATCGCTGCGTCGGTCTGGATAAAGTCTTCATAGCCGCCATCGGTTATACCAAAGCCGCTCCTGCCCTTTGCACTTACCACACCGACTGTCACCGTTTCGGCTAACCCAAAAGGATTACCTACCGCGATGACCCACTCGCCGATATCCAGAGCATCGGAATCGCCCAATTCGATCACAGGAAAATCTTTGCCCTCGATCTTGATGACCGCTATGTCCGAATCGGGATCGACCCCGACGATCTCGGCGTCCAGCGTCCTGCCGTCGCCAAGTGCAACCTTAATGCGGTCGGCATCGCCTACTACATGATTATTCGTCAGGATATATCCGTCGCTGCTTACGATAAAACCAGACCCGAGACCGGTTTGTGTGTATTCCTGCGGCTGTCTCGGTCTTGACCGGTAGCCGAAGAACTGTTCGAAAAACTCCTCGTAATGAGATTGTCCGCCTCTACCGCTGATCGAAACATCTTTTTCAACCGTGATAGAAACCACCGCCGGCATCGTCTTCTTCGCTACCGAAGCAAACGCCTTCGAAGTTTCCTTAAGTGCGGCGATCCCCTCATCTTGTCCCCGGACAACCGCCGGAGAAACCGCAAACACAACCAACAAAACAGTTAAAATAATCGATTTACAACATTTCATAGCACACCTCACGATTTCATAAGTTTAATAAAATATAAAAGACGCACACTCCATACACTGCCATTTTGCCCCCGTTTGACTTTTCAAACATGCCGAAAATTGCTTGCACTCCTCAATCTTGCGGCTCAGCTACTTCATCGTTCTGCTCTTTTTCTCCGCCTTCGTCACTGCTTGCGACTTCTTCGGAACCTTCGCCTTTGCTTTCTTTTTTCGCCTGCTCCATCGCCAGAAGATCGGAAACCGTCGGTTTGTCCAGCGTTTTGCCTTCTAACACGATTTGTACATCGGCAGCATCGAGAGTCTCATACTTTATCAGCGCATCAGCCAGATTCTGCAAGTTCTCCTTGTTGTCGGCTATAAGGTTTTTCGCCGCGACATACGCCTCGTCGATGATCTTCCTTACCTCTTTGTCGATAAGCTCAGCGGTCTTCTGCGAATAGTCCGGCCCCATCATCGGGAAATATGACCCCGGATCAGGCTCACTGCTATAATTGATCGGTCCTAACTCCTCGCCCATCCCCCATGTCAGGATCATCTCCTTGGCCATCATCGTTGCCTGAAGAATATCTGATTGTGCCCCACTGCTTATATCGTCACAGAACATCTCCTCAGCCAAACGACCGCCGAAGCAAACCTGCATCTGTGCCATGCAGTACTTCCGCGTATAATACGTCCGATCCTTCTCAGGAAGCGAAAACGTCGCTCCGCCCATCGGCCCTCTCGGGATAATGCTGACTTTGTGCAAAGGATCTGCGTCCTCTAATGTATGCTGAATGAGAGCATGGCCTGCTTCATGAAATGCCGTAAGTCGCTTGTCCTGCTCATCGACGACCCTGCTCTTTTTAGCCCTTCCCCACCTTACCTTATCTCTGGCTTCTTCGAGGTCCTCCAGTTCGACAAAATCCTTATCGGCCATGCTTGCGCTTATCGCCGCTTCGTTTATAAGTGCTTCCAGTTCGGCACCGCTAAACATAGGTGTTCCGCGTGCCACCCGCTCGAAATTGACATCCGGGCCGAGTTTTATCTTCGCGGCGTGAATCTTAAGTATTTCAAATCTGCCCTTAAGGTCCGGCAGCGGTACAACGACCTGCCTGTCAAATCGACCTGGCCGTGTCAGAGCATGGTCGAGAATATCGCCCCGGTTCGTTGCCGCTATCACGATGATCTGGTCGTCCGTATCGAAACCGTCCATCTCGACTAATATCGCGTTAAGCGTCTGCTCTCGCTCATCATGGCCGCCAGTCGAGAACCCGGGGCCCCGCTTTCGTCCGATGGCGTCGATCTCGTCAAGAAATATGATACAGGGTGAATTCTCCTTGGCTTGCTTGAACAGATCGCGGACGCGGCTGGCACCGACACCGACGAACATCTCGACGAAATCGCTACCCGAAATACTGAAAAACGGAACATCCGATTCTCCTGCGATCGCCTTTGCAAGCAAAGTTTTGCCGCATCCGGGAGGCCCTACTAATAGAACGCCGCGCGGTATCCTGCCGCCGATCTTTTTGAACTTTTTCGGGTTCTTCAGGAAATCGATCGTTTCAGCTACCTCAGCTTTGGCTTCTTCGATACCTGCTACATCGGCAAATGTCACCTTCACATCGTCTTTGCCGCGAAGACGGTGCTTGCTCCTGCCGAAATTCATCAGCATCCCGCCGCCGCCTGCCTTCATGTTCCGCAGGAACACGAAATAGATGATTCCAATAAGCAATATGATCGGCAAGAGGCTTACGAGTATGCTGCCGATGATGTCTGGTTTGGCGGCTTCTACGATGACCCCTTTGTCGCGACATCGCTCTAACAGGGTCTCTTCCTTCATCGCGTCGCTGTAAAACACACGAAAATGAAGCGGCTTTTTGCCTCGCGACTCCATGCCCTTGGCGTTGAACGTACCGGATATCTGCGTCGGCTCGAATTTGACGCTTTTGATATGCCCGGCATCGAGATAATCGACAAATTGAGGTATATAGCTAAGCTCTTCAGCTTTCTTGAACTGGCTCGCCACCATCATCAAACTCATCAGGACCAAGCCTATCACCAGCCACCCGAACGGGCTGCGGTTAAACTTCAAAACAGGCCCTTTACCCGAACCGGGGCCTTCGCCAGCCGGGCCTTTACCCTTGTCCTTGTCACCATCAGACGGATTATTCTTATTGTCAGCCATATCTATGTGTCCCATTAATGCTATGTAATTGTTGCCGCAAACGCTCTCAACAGGCCGGAATATGTCAGCCGGATACCTATCTATACCCAAAAGTACAACCGCACGTTCTGCGCCAAAACGTATTATACCCAATAATATCCAAATCGTCCAACTATTTTAGAGGATTAAAAGAAATCATTCGCCGGTGGCCCAATTCTGTTTATTTCCATGTGTGTGAGCATGCGTTGCAGCGATAGATCCGTTTTAAGAATGTCAGGGGAACCTTGAAGAGCAGGATCGACAGGTAGATGCAGGCCCGTGAGAATTTCTCGTATGTGACGTTGGTTGCCGAGCATTCCGGGCAAACAAAGAAGTCGTCTGTTTCGTCGAGTTCGACTGTTTGGGTATCTTTGAGTATGGCAAGGGCTCTTTCGGCATCGGAGTCTTTTACCTGAAGACTGATGCCACGATCGACAATAGAATAAAGCCAGTAGGTATCTGTAAAATTGCTGCCGGAGAGAAAACAGGGGATATCGGCGAATTTAAGCTGGAGTTTGGCAAGCTCTGCCATACCCCCGGGATCGGGCATCGGCATCCTGAAAGTCGCTATCGTTATGAGATTGTCCTGCATTATCACCTCCAGTAAGCAATGTCGCCGGTATTTAGTTCGAGAACAGATCGAAAATATTTCCAAGCATGCTGGACGAAGCCCGGTATATTTCGGTGTACTGGCAGTTTTTGCAAGTTACCGTCGTAAACCGTTTCGACTGAAGGTCAAACACTTTGCTGAGAAAACCGCCCGTAGCCCGAAACTCGCCGGTATCGCACTCCCGGTGACTGCACTTTACACAAACATAATTAAAATCCTGCCTGATATTACCTCCATAGAATAAGACGCTCCAAGACGATTATATTATCAAAGTAATCGGCGGGCAAGTGATTTCCGGCGGGTATTGCGGGTTGGGCAGAAGCAGTTGTTGCATAATCGTTTGTTGGGGGTTATTATTGGGGTTGGTTATTTATAGCTGCTTTGGCGGTGTGTGTGGACAGCCGAATCGTTGATTTTAGGATTTTATAGGGGATTCATCATGGCTCAGGAAATATATGACAGCATAATAGTTGGTGGCGGACCGGCAGGGTTGGGGGCGGCTTTGTATTCGGCGCGGGACAGGTTTAAGACGCTGGTATTGGAGAAATTTTTTCCGGGCGGGCAGATCGCTACTACGGACCGGATCGAGAATTATCCGGCTTTCGATGAGATCGGCGGACCGGAGCTTATCGAGAAAATGGTCAGCCAGGTGACGAAATTCGGAGCCGAGATCAAAGGCGGTGCCGAAGTTACGGGGCTAAAGCGACTCGACGATGGCAATATCGAGATTACCTGTGACGAAGATGTGTATGTCGGTCGTTCGGTGGTGCTTGCTCCGGGCAGTTCGTATCGCCAGCTTGGCGCACCCGGCGAGCAGGAGTTTCGCAATGCAGGGGCGGGCGTGAGTTATTGCGGGACGTGCGACGCACCGTTTTTTAAGGGGCGAAAGGTCGTAGCCGTTGGCGGTGGTAATACGGCTATCGAAGAGGCTCTGCATCTGGCGAAGTTTGCAAGTGAGGTTGTGATGATCCACAGGCGACAGGAGTTTCGGGCTACGCGCGTGCTGACCGATGAGCTGATGAATAAGGTCAACGAAGATGGCTCGAATCTGAGCCTTATGCTCGATAGTGTCGTCACAGCTATTGAGGGCGAGGGCAAGGTCGAATCGGTGAAGGTCCGCAACGTCAAAACCGACGAAGAGATTTCGGTAAGCTGCGACGGAGCGTTTATCTTTATCGGCATGGTTCCGAATACGAAATTCCTCGATGGGTTCGTCGAGATGACCGAGCATGGTTTTATCAAATGCGATCCGGCGTATCTGCGGACGGCGGTGCCGGGTGTATTCGTAGCCGGTGACTGCCGGGTGGGTGCGGCGATGCAGCTTGTGACGGCAGTTGCCGACGGTGTTAACGCGGCGATGTGGATGAAGCAGTATTTCCGGGATCCTAACTGGTGGAACGAACCTGTCTCAGATGTACTGCAGCCTGGCGGCTGGTAGGATAACAGAATTTGTAACTAATAATATAGGTGGATCGATATGGCTAAGGAAAGTAAAGTTTATGTAAGTCCGTTGGTGGAGCGGAACGCTTCGCGGGAGATGTCGGAACTGTTCGGTGCGGATAAGAAGTTCGGGACGTGGCGCCGGCTTTGGTTGGAACTTGCGCGTGCTCAGAAAAAACTCGGGCTTGATATTAAGCAGACGCAGATCACAGAGATGGAAAAACATCTGGACGATATCGATCTTCGTCGGGCTGCGCGATACGAAAAGAAGTTTCGGCACGATGTGATGGCGCATGTGCATACGTTTGGGGATGCGGCACCGAAGGCGGCGCCGATAATGCACCTTGGGGCGACGAGTTGTTATGTCGGTGACAATGCCGACCTTATCATTATGCGCGAAGGGCTGGAAATGTTAGCCGGTAAGGTTGCGTGTCTGGTTGATCTGCTGGGTAAGTTCGCAAAGAAACACAGGTCGATGCCGGCGCTCGGGTTTACGCATTATCAACCGGCGCAGCTTACGACGGTGGGTAAGCGGGCGACACTTTGGTGTTATGAGTTTGCGCTGGATCTGGAAGAGCTTGAACACCGGATCGAGACGATGCCGTTTCGGGGTGTTAAGGGTACGACGGGTACGCAGGCGTCTTTTCTGGCTTTGTTCGATGGGAGCCATAGTAAGGTTAAGCGTCTTGACGAGATGGTCTCGAAGGCGTTCGATTTTAAGAAGCGTTGCGCGGTGACGGGGCAGACGTACCAGCGGAAGATCGATATGCTGGCAGTTAACGCTTTGGCGTCGGTTGCGCAGTCGGCGCATAAGATGTGTAACGATGTTCGGCTTTTGGCGAATTTGAAGGAGATGGAAGAGCCTTTCGAGAAGTCGCAGATCGGGTCGTCGGCGATGGCGTATAAGCGGAATCCGATGCGATGCGAAAGAGCGACGGGTTTGGCGAGATTAGTGCTTAGCCTGGCGAGTTCGCCTGCGATGACGGCTGCGGAGCAGTGGTTGGAACGGACGCTGGACGATTCGTCGAATCGGCGGATCAGTATTGCCGAGTCGTTCCTGGCGGTGGACGGGATACTTGAGATACTTATCAATGTCGCGGGCGGGCTGGTTGTGTATCCGCGGGTGATCGCGGCGCGGGTTAAGTCGGAGCTGCCGTTTATGGCTACGGAGAATATTTTGATGGCGGCGGTGCAGGCGGGCGGGGACAGACAACAGTTGCATGAAAATATACGTGTGCATTCGCATGAAGCGGCGGCGCAGGTAAAGCAGTTGGGTAAACATAACGATCTGATAGCGAGGCTTAAGGCCGATGATGCTTTTAGTAATGTCGATCTTAATAAGGTGATGAATCCGAAGGCGTATGT
>DRGS01000152.1 GCA_011053245.1 Phycisphaerales bacterium | reverse complement strand
GGCGGGATATTTCCGACAAAGTGAGCTTTCCGGGCGGCTTTCGACATGGTACGGTATTGGCGGTCGGCAGGGACATCCTTGACGGGCTGCTTGAATTGCCGGCGGGCGAGAAGTAGGATTCTTTGAAATTTCAGGAAGGCTTGTGTGGACAGGAGAACCAGAGCCAGGGAACTTGCGATGCAGGCGCTCTATCAGTTGGATGTGTTAGGTGATTACTTCCTGGATGAGTTAGGGATGTTCCTGGAAGAAAACGCCGATGACGATGCGGTTTACGGCATGGCTGATGAGTGGTCGCGACAGGCTTGGGCCAATGTGGGCGCGTGCGATGAACTCATAAGAACCGCCGCGATCAAATGGGAGCTTTCGCGGCTTTCGTCGGTGGACAGAAGCATCCTGAGGCTCTCGGCTTACCAGCTTCGGTTCTGCCCGGATATACCGGGCAAGGTGGTGATCAACGAGGCAATAGAAATCGCCAAGAAGTACAGCAGCGAGCAGTCGCCGAGATTTGTCAACGGCGTGCTGGATGCGATCCTGCGAAATCTGAGGACAGAAAAGCAGACTTGAGTGTCTTGCTGTGAGCCATATACGGATATACGCATTTGAAATGGAGTTTAGTTTTGAAGGGTGAAGCGGTGAGAACTATTGCTGTACTTAATCAAAAAGGCGGAGTTGGAAAAACTACGACGGTTGTCAACCTGGCGGCGGCGCTTGCGATGCAAGGCCTCAAAGTTGTGGTGATCGATCTTGATCCACAGTCGCACCTTACGATCCATCTCGGTGTCAATGCCGAGCTTGACGGTAACGGTACATACAATGTGCTCACGAAGTCGGCGGATCTTTCGCAGGCGTTGATCAATGTCAGGGGCAATCTCTGGCTTCTTGGAGCCAATATCGATCTTGTCGGCGCCGAAAGCGAATTGGTCAGCGTAGTCGGCAGAGAGACGATCCTGCGTGAAGCGGTCGAGTCAATGGTCGAGTCGTTCGATTATTTGATCATCGACTGCCCGCCTTCGTTGGGACTGCTGACGCTTAATGCCCTTGCCGCCGTCAAGGAGGTTTTGATTCCCGTCCAGCCGCACTTTCTTGCGCTGCAGGGCTTTGGCAAGCTCCTGCAGACGGTCAGCCTGGTGGGCAGGCGGATCAATCCCGAACTGAAGATCACTGCGATTCTCTTGTGCATTTTCGACGGACGAGTTACCCTGTCGGCTGAAGTCAAGGCCGACATTGAGAAATTCCTCGAAAGCGCCAGAGCAACGCAGAGCCCCTGGTCGGAGGCCCGCATTATTCCGGTCCATGTGCGAAGGAATATCAAGTTGGCCGAAGCACCAAGCTACGGCAAGACGATATTCGAGTATGAGCCCAAATGCAACGGTGCGATTGATTACAGGCATGTCGCCGACTACGTCCACAACCACATGGGGGCGGGTTCAAGGGATGACGAGTTTCTTGCCTCCATCGCCGAAGAGATCGACGAGCTTGACAGTACGCTGGAGTCCGTGGAGGAGGTGATCGAAGCAGCTCATGCGGCACAGACCACCGCGGTTGAAGAGTTGGTCGAGGTGTCTGCATCGGCAGAAGTGGCGCCGACGAGGCTGGGGCCCATAGGCCGGAGCAAGAGAAGAATCGTATCCGTCGTCACACCTTCGGCCCGGAGATTGCCGGCACGGCGACCTTTTGCCGTTACGTTGCGGAAGTAGAGTATTTAGGGTTTGCCTCCGGCAAAGTCATCTTTATCAGCCTGAACCGGTCCGTGCGGCCGGGTGCAAGTTTGTGATGTCAGCTTGCAGGGGGATTGTTGGGGTATTGCTGCTGGCGCAGTTTGCGGAGTTCTTTGAGGACAGGCCAGTCTGCGAAGGCAAGATAGAAAGGCACAACTATATTTGCAATCGGCACGAGGATGAGCAGGCCGAGAGCCCAATGGTAACCTGCCTTGGAGAAGAGTTTGCACCAGATTATGAGTCCGATGGCCGCGCTTACCACAAAAACCACCAGCCAAACGAGTAACAGGATTATGGTAAAGACGGGGGGAACTGCTTCGGGACCGGGGCCAATCATTTGGAATCCTTTCAAGTAGCGTCGTTTTCCTGGCAGCATCAGTTTGGCCACTTGGGGCACAGGTTATCATACCGGGGGTGGATTTGCAAGAACAAGAGTGATAGGGTCCATGAGATTTTTCCACTTGAGCGCGCCTTGGAAAGCGAGGCAACATTTAGGAGTGAGGACATCCATATAACACCAATTGCGCATGCACTATCTTGCTACAGGGCAAAAAAATAAAAAATTTTTACTCCTTTGTTTGCAAGGACTTATCGATTTTGGGCCTCCAAAAAATGGTCGATTTTCGCACAATTTGCGCAGGTTCGTGCAAGGGTAGAGGGACAATTAATTGAAAAGTTAACAATGAGAACAAGAAGGCTTTGACATGGGATTTGATTTTGGCAAGTTCGAAGAAGACGGTTTGAGTGAGGCATTTGTCGAGTGGCTGGTTGAGGAGGAGTGGGTTGCGGGCGGCGCTCAATTCGGGCGGTTGTGGGACTACTACGACAATCCGATGCGCCAGGTCATGCAAGGTCGCAACGGCGGAGATAATGCCAGTGAATCGGGACGCAATTATGTTCAAGCTCAGGAGGTCGGGCTGCCGGCACGGATAACGGGCGTTGTGTATTCGCGCAGCAACGGTGCGGAGGGGGGCAGAAGTGTGCCGGATATTCAGCGTAAGGAAGTGGTCATCGAGAACGATATCGCATGGCGGATTAATGCGATGGTGGACTTCCTTTTTGGTAAGGGGGTACAACTGATCAGCAAGTCGCCGCAAGTGTCGAAACGCAGAGAAATTGAAAAGATTATGAAGGCTGTGTTTTCGGCGAATGGCGGCAACGGCTTTTTCCAGGATATGGCGGTGCTCGGCAGTGTTTACGGTTTTGTGGACTGTGTGGTCCGGCCGGGCGAGGAGGTCCTTCATCACTTCTATCCGACGAAATGGGGGGGAAGTTCAAATCACACCATTGATTCACGTCACACATCATCTCTTGATTCAATTGTTCAAATCGCCTCTCGTATCGGTCTGGAGCTTATCGAAGCACCAAGAGCACTGCCTGTCCTGGATGAAAATGATTACCGGAAAATCAGGTACTACGTACAGAGTTTTCATCAACAGAAGAATGATGTGATGCGTGAGGGCGGTTTTCTGAGTCGATTGTTAGGTGGTTCTGACTCAGGCACGCAGCGGAGGTCGGTGATGGTGACGGAAGTCATCGGGCCCGGCTGGTGGCAACGGTATGAGAACAAGGAGCTTGTATCGGAAGGTGAGAACCCGTTAGGGATTGTGCCTGTGGTGCATGTGCAGAACATTGCCCAGCCTTATTTCTACGAGGGTATCAGTGATGTCGGACAGTTAATGGCTCTGCAGGATGAGTTGAATACGAGGCTCAGTGACCGGGCAAGCCGGATCACATTCGGGGCGTTCAAGATGTATCTGGTCAAGGGGATCGAGGGCGTCGAGGACAAGCCTGTTTCGCCGGGGCGGATGTGGTGCACGGACAATCCGGATGCGACAATCGAGGAGTTCGGGGGCGACAGCTCGGTTCCGAGCGAGGACAGGCACATCAGCGAGATACGTGACGCGATGGACAAGATCAGCGGTGTGACGCCGGTTGTGGCGGGCTTATTGAAGAACAAGTTGGGTAATCTTACGAGCGGCGTGGCGCTGAAGATGACGTTTATGGGGATGTTAGCCAGGACGACTCGCAAGCAGTTTACCTACGGGGAAGGGCTGAAAGAGATTTGCTGGCTTGTGCTGCATGCCCTTGACGTGTGCGGTGTGTATCGTACGAAACCTTCGGAGAGGGAATTTGAGATGAGGTTCGCCAATCCGCTGCCGGAGAACATGATGGAGCGGTTAGAGGAGGCGCGGATCAAGAAAGAGTTGGGCGTATCGCAGGAGCAGTTGTTGAGTGAATTGGGCTACGAATAGACGACAGAGGACAGAGGGGCGGTGGGGCAAGCCCCACCCTACAGAGTGAAAGGAAGGAAGAATTATGAGTGAGGTTGACTTGGATAGTCGCGTGCTGTCAGAAGACACAGATTCGGGTGATGAGAAGCTTGTTCCGGTTGGTGAGGCTATTCGCTATCGCAAGCGGGCTCAGGGTGCTGAGAAAGAGGCGTCGGATCTGGCTGAGGAGGCAAAGCAGCTTCGGGAGCTTAACGAGGAACTGACGGGTGAGCTTGAAGCAATGCGTACGGACCATGAGTTGATGAGGGCACTTTCTTCGGCAGGTGCGGTGGACCTTGAGGCGGCGGTTTTGATCGCCAAGAGCCGCATGGAGAACGGAGAAGAGAAAGAGATTGCTCCGGTTGTCGAGTTGCTCAGATGCGAGAAGTCCTACCTTTTCGGGGGGCAGGCGCACCAGAAGGCGGCGTCAAAGACAGCAGGGGTAAAGGAAAAGGAGTCCGGCGGACAAAGAGTGCTTGAGAAGACGGCGAGGCAGGCGGCTGCAAGCGGCAGCAGAGCGGACGTGCATGAGTACATGCGGATTAGACGGCCGTTTGTGTAGAGGGTGGAATGGTGGGTATAGAGCCCACGCTACAAATGGTAAGTTGTGTGAAATGATTGTTTTGATTTTGAGGAGATGAAGATATGGCATTTACGGGTAAAGCGACTTATTCGGCGGGTGCGACTCTGCCGGAGATAGTGGAAGATGTGTCGGATTTGATCGGGATTGTGTCGCCGTATGAGACGCCTCTGCTGGATGCATTGGGCGATGCGCTTCGGGCGGCGACGAGTACGCATCATGAATGGCTGGAGGATGAATTGCTTCCGAACAAGGATTCGATTGACGATTCGTCGATCGCCAGTCCGAGCACGGAAACGTCGTTTGATGTGGCCAACGGAAGCAGGTTCAGGGTCGGTGATCAGATCCAGGTCGAGGGGTCGCAGGAGCTTATGCTGGTTACGGGTGTCAGCAGTGACACGCTGACGGTGGTTCGCGGTTATGCGGGCACGACGCCGGAGGATCTTGTTGACGGACAGGTGATCAACATCTTAGGCAATGCGGCGATTGAAGGTTCGGACAAGCCGACGGCGCGGTTTACGAATCGCCAGCGGTGCGGCAACTACACGCAGATTTTCACGGCGACGGTTGAGGTCAGCGGCACGGATGTTGCGGCAAGTCAGTTGGGTCTCAGCGACGAGCTTGATTATCAGAAACAGGAGCGACTGCGGGAGCTTATCAGGGACCTTGAGAACACGGTGATCAACGGCGGTCAGCCGGCGAGCGATCCCGAGGGCAGCGGCACGGTGCGAAGGACGATGGAGGGAGTTTTACAGCATCTTTCGACGAATGTCTTTGCGACGGGCGATTCGGGTTTTCCGACAGGGACGGGCCTGGACGAGGAGAAGATCAATTATGTGCTTCGCCAGATATGGGAAAGCAGCAACGGCAATGTCGATCTGATCGTTGTGGGCGGATTCCAGAAGCGCAAGATCAACGCGTTCCTGAGTGCGTCGCGGGCGTACGGAGTAAGCGACACCACGTATCGGGACATGGTAAGTATCTACGAGAGCGATTTCGGGGTGTGCAGGATTGTAACGACGCGCTGGATGCCTCAGGATGCGGCGCTTCTGCTTGACTCGTCGCGGGTCGGCGTGCTGCCGTTAGCGGGCAGGAGCTTTCACTTCAAGCCGTTAGCGAGCAGCGGAGATTATGAGTGCGGGGAACTGATCGGCGAGTATACGGTCGAGCTGAAGAACGAGGCGGCAAGTGGTCTGATTCGGGGTCTGAGCACCAGTGCCTCGCCAGCACGCGTGTGGTTCGCTTACCTGGCCGTAGCTTAGTGCGAGAGAGTTGCCTTTATGACCATCGGTCAGCTTTTACTCTGGATATTCGTAGTCAAATTCTGGAGAGAACCCGAAGCGATTCAACGGCCTAAAAGCCAATTATCAGTAAATACCTGAAGGTCTTTTTCATCGATTTTTTTATCATAGGGAAGAGCAATGATATAATTAAACCGGCTTTACCCGTTAAAAGTTTTTAGCCCTGATATTGCCGTACGATGTCGGCAATCTTGTACGGGTTCTCGACCCTAACCATAGTTAGTTCAATATCGCTTTGGCCAGCACTGGAAATTGCGACGCTACCAAACCCAAACATTCGCTGGAATACGTCTTGCTTGACTTGAAGATTACGAACATCTATGTGGCGCACCTCATTAGTATTTCGGCTTAATATTCCAGTCTGAGCTATAGTACGGAGATTCGTGATTGTATAGGTGGTGAAGCGACATTGCAACCACCAGAACAGCAAAAGCCCAATACCTATACCAAGAGGTATTAACGCCACACAAATAATAAATCCTACTGGCTCACCGCGAAACATTGCAGGATTAATGATCAACAACGTTTCTTCTTTTTGTTCGTCTTTCATTTTCTCGCTCTTTCCTTAAACCATTTGAGAAACTTTTGAAAGTTTACCTGTCCGATACAGTCTTTGACAGGGATTAGGTGTAGATAGGCGTGCCTCGAAAAGTAAACCGCAAGGTTTTTTATCTCACAATCCTGTGGCAAACCGTCTATGCCGCCAATCCTGTATAGGCAGTAATAACCGATTAGCTGGTCAAAATATTTTCTCGGTAATTCTAATTTCTTTGTGGTCTTTATGTCAATGAGCGTATCGTCTATAATTAAATCGGCGTCCGCTCCTCCGACTAATTTAGAAGCCTCACCGAATGTGGGATTTAGCACACAAACTTTTTTTGCCTTAAAGAGCTTAGGAGTGACAATCTGGATCAAGTTCGTCAGGTCTTTTATGTCTTCATCGCTAACCGTGTCAAGTTCCACGTAGTCCTTCAAACGACCGGTTCTATAGATAATATCGAGATTGGCAAGCAACATCGCTGAAGTTAGAAGGGGCTTAATTATCTCGCCTGTTTTGAGATACAGTTGATATGCCTTTTTGGCTTCTGACAGGATAGCGTTTATTTTCTGGAAAATTGCCGCATCGGCTTTGTCCGGTGTCGGCTCTGCAACGACCTCCGCCTCGCCCGTGTCACCGTGAATAGCAAACCCGTCTTTATACATGAACAAAACTGTAACTGCATTTTCGGCGACCCAGCGAGTTTCGACCGCCTGTGGGTTTAGCCGCTTTAGATAAAACCGCAAAAGATAATCGAATGCCGTTCCCACCAGAAAGTAATGTTTTGTCAATGGTGGAGCTAATAACGGTTTTTGGACGGAAAATTTCGGGCTGGGAAATTCTTGTTTGAATCTTTCTCTTACGTCCTTATTTCCTACGAAACTTGTTAGACTCATAATCCATTTACTCCAAATCGCCCATTTCGGTATTTGAAGGTTCGCTTTCGCCTGCCTTGTTTACGGTGATGATACGGTATTCGAGTTCTGCTTTTCTGGTTCAATACGACATATTTTTTCAAAGTCGTATCCACCAATATTTATTTGCTAACATCTATTCTTTCAATCTAAACAAGGACAGGTCATAACTTTGCCCTAAAGAGGATTCTATGCACTTGTCGCTAGTTTTATATTTAAGCTTATGGAGATAGGCACGATGCAGGAATCTTCCCTCAATGGGGTAGTTTACATTATTCTTTATGCGGGTGGAAAGTACTTGAGCAATATATTGCGCAACAGAATTTCGTTCGCCGGTACCTTTACCTCCAATTTCTTTATTCAACTCCGGAAAATCGTCTGGATACTGACGCTCGAATTCAATGGCAATTTGATAAGGCGTCATAAAAGGTCTGCCGAAATGGTGGCCAGGATCGTGAGATTGCACGTTCAGTATTTGATCAATTTTTGTATCCATCTGCAAATCATCCCATCGCGACATCGTTTTTACTCCTTATTTTTAACATGTTATCCTGTCAAAAACTCTGTGTTCTCGGTAGCCTCTGTGGCCAATTTAATTTTCACTAATTATTTACAAAACCACTGCCACCGTATTACTTGGCACGCTTTCGCCGCCGGTGTTTATTGCTTTTACTCGGTATTCTAATTGCGGGCCTCGGGGCTGGTTCATTAGTGTTGTTTCGCTTTCCAGTGCGATGCCCGCCTGTGCCCACGAGCCGAATTCGCCGCCGCCTTCCGGCTGGTCTCGGCGTTCGATAACGTAAGTACGCACAGTCCCGCCGGAGCCACGAGCGGGTGCTTTCCAATCCAAGAGAACCGTACCGGCACCCTGCACAACTGCATCGAGATTGCGCGGCTGGCCCGGCGGGTCGGAAGGGCTGGGCGGGGCCTTTGGACCCCAGCCGATATATTCGAGCTTCTCGGAGTCATCGCCCACATCGACTTCGGATTTTTTCAACTCGGCCTTCATTACCTCGACGAGTGCAGCAAGCGCTGTGTCCTTTTCGTCGGTGGCGACCTGTGCTGCAGCAAGTGCCTCGATCTGGTCGTTTTTGGCGGTGATATAACCGCCACGGGAGACCAGCAGGGCAAATATGATGCTGCTGGGGAAGTCGCCTGGGTGGGCCGAATAGCCGCCGATCATCGCCTGGACTAAGGCAAGAATATCCGCTTCTCGTTTTGGAAATCTGGGCATAAGTTGTTTGCCTTACAGTATAACCGCAGCTACGCACACATTACCAAAAGCGCAGAGCATCTTTTCTCTGCGCTTTCGGATACTCACCGTTCACTAATTGCTATTCACTTTTCACTATCTTACAGCACCACCGCTGCCGTGTTGGACGGTATACTTGTACCACCGGCGTTGACGGCCTTTATGCGGTATTCTAATTGCGGGCCTCTCGGCTGATCCATCAGTGTGGCTTCGGTTTCCAGTGCGATAGCAACCTGTGCCCACGAGCCGAACTCGCCGCCGGCGGCAGGCTCCTCTCTGCGTTCGATAACGTATGTCCGCACCGTACCGCCCGAACCACGCGCAGGGGGTTTCCAGTCCAAAAACAGCGTACCGGGCCCCTGAACAACCGGGTCGAGATTGCGCGGCTGCCCCGGAGTGACGGCGGCGGTGGGTGGCGCTTTCGGACCCCAGCCGATATATTCGAGTTTCTCCGAGTCGATACCGACATCGACCTCGGATTTTTTCAGTTCATCCCGCATCTTATCTTCGAGGCCATCGAGAGCGAGGTTCTTGGCCTCGGTGGCGACCTGCGCTGCGGCAAGTGCATCGGTCTGCGCAGTCTTGGCGGTTTGATAGCCACTTAGAGCAGCCTGCAGGGCAACCAAGTCCGTCAAAGGGTCCATGCTGGGAAAATCGGCTGGATGAGCGGTGTAGCCCGCGATCATTGCGCTGGCTAAGGCCACGATGTCAGCTTCTGCATTGGGGAATTGTGCCATTTTACATAAACTCCTTTAATTAAACAACTTAACTCCATTTATTCCGTCCGCAGGCGTCCTAAACCTGCGTTTTTAAGCCAAAAAACGAATTTGATTAGCCGTAAATCAAATCGAGTTAGCCATAAATCAAATTGAGTTAGCCGCAAATCAAGTTTAGTTAGCCGCAAATCAAATTGGTTTTGCCTCTGCACAGCGTGCGCAGCGACAAAGTAAACCGCCTTTGCCGCAAAGTCAACTGATTTTCAGGGAAATTTTAGGATGTAATGCCATAAACCACCTTTTTAACCTTTTGTTTGTTTTCTTAAAGAATCAATCGCCTTATTTATAGCGTTTTTGTCTTTCTTTTTTGCCCATTCATCCCAAAAATCAACAGTGGCACTTTGAGGTTTTATAGTTGGCTCGGTCACCTTAATTCTGCTAGGCAATAAAGAAGCATCGCCAACAATTAACGCTTCACCTATATCAAGAATGGGTAGCAGTTCTGCGAAATCCCCCAAGCTGTCAGGGAAAAGCCTTTTGATTACAGACTGGTCTTCCGCATTTGTGAGTCTCATCGCAATAAAATTATTACTTTGGCTCAAAACGGTACGATTAACATCTGCCGGACGTTGAGTTATAACAACTAACCCAATGCCATACTTGCGTCCTTCCTTCGCTATTCTTTCAAAATTCTTTAATGCAGATTCATCAACACTTGATGCTGGTTTCTCTGAAATATACAGATGTGCTTCATCGCAGAACAATGCGATGGGATGCCTATCTTCTTTTTTCGTCCATTGCTGAATCGAAAAAACAATCCGTGCAACCAGGCCTATAATCAATGGCAGTATGTCGGATGGTACTTCGGAGAAATCAATAACTTTGACTCCTTTTGCATCTTTTTCAAATCCCATCAATTTTTGCCCAAAATCCTCGAACCATTCGTATTTTTTCAATTCTTCGTTTGAACTGAACAGGAAATTCAATCTCTTATCGCTTTGTTTGGTTTTTAATCTTTGTATAAATCTTGTTAATTTACCAAACAATGGACCTTGCTTTTCGCCCCTTGCTCCAGGAATCATTTTTTCATCATATTCATCAATCAATTCAGTTATTACATTATTCAACTCGTATGGTAACGGGCTGTCTATTGTGAAGTTGTTTAATATTTCGGTTTTGCCTTCGGTCTCAAGTTTGCTTTTTTTTGCTTTTATAACAGCATCAAAAAAAGTTCTTGCCTGATTGGGTGCATTGTTATCACTTCTGTCAAGCATCATTGCTATCATTTCTTCATAAGTAAGCAGCCAGTATGGTAGGAATACATTATTATCAACATCTTCATCGCTTGGCCCTGCGATTCTCAAATGTTCGATAGACTCAATTTTATCAGCTAAATTTTTGTATTCACCATGAATGTCAAAGATTAAAGCATTTGCAGACGGCAGAGCTACAACTTGCTCAATTAGCCTTGCCACCGTCCATGATTTGCCTGATCCGGTACTTCCGACAATAACAGCATGACGTTGAAAAAATTTGTTGCCATCCAACCATGCTTCTGCCTCGTCATCCAAAGTATATTTCCCCATAGACAAGGGGTTTTTATTTTCTGAGGCTAATGAAGAGATGGCTTGCATGAATTGAGTTAGCTTCTCGCCTGTTATCACAAAACATTCGGCGTTGATTTCAGGGACGGTTTCTAATGTTCGCTTAAACACATTTTGCTTCGTACCTACTTTATTAATATGTGTCCCTATCAAAGTAACTTTCATTACATTTTCAATAATACTGGTATTGTCAGGCATGTCTTCTTCGATTGGCTTTGAGGATGTTTTTCTCATTATTTTAACAACTAGCCCAATGAGAAATTGCCCGACTTTACTACTCCTTAATGCAACCAGTTGGTTGACTTGTAGTACTTTTAATTTTTCTTCATTTTCAACATGAACCACAACTGTTCCGGTATCCACACTTTCAACAGTCCCGATGGATTCTTCTGCCTTATAATCAAACATTGTCATAAAATTCTCCTCTATAGCCACAGGTTTAGAAACTCGTCCAACTGCCAGAAATTGCCGTCCATAGTTTCATTTTTGTATTCGTTGTTTTCGAAATAATGAAAGTAAGTTTTATTGTTTCCCGCATCCTCTAATACAATTGATTTGGTGGGATTATTGAATAATAGTTTTTTTCCGGTTTCAGTTAGTTTTTTTACAATGGTTATAACTGTACTGTCTGATTTTATTAAAGAACTCTAAGTCGTTTGTACGATTAACTTTCCAGGGGAATGGTCCCCATGGAAAGGATAACCGATGGATCGACGATTTGAAGTACGGAAACTGGAAATTCTTAAAGAAGCTGAGGTAAGACCCCAAGTGACCAATGGCATCCTCAAACGTCTGAAGCGGTTCATAGAGCCGTTTGTGGCGAAGCTGAAAAGGCCCGAGCCAAAGGAGCATACTGAGATTTACATCGCTGGGCTGTTGTCGGACTTGGAAAGGAAGAACACCGAATCGATTGCCTATCGTCACGATCAGGATCGACAGAACCTCCAACGGTTCATTGGCTCGGCACCATGGGATCATCAGCCATTGCAAGAAGAGCTGGCACGGCAAATTGGCTTGGAACTGGGTGAAGACGATGGTGTAATTGTTTTCGATCCCTCGGGGCACAAAAAATGTGGCAACAACTCGGTCGGTGTACAGCGTCAATGGCTGGGTCGGCTCGGCAAAGTGGACAACGGCCAAGTGGGTATCTATATGGGTTATGCTTCGCGCCAAGATCATGCGTTGGCAGATGAGCGTTTGTATCTTTCGAAAGAGTGGGCTAAAGACAGAATCCGCCGAAAGAAGTGTGGTGTTCCGAAAGAAATTCGTTATCGGACACGACACGAACTGGCATTGGATATGCTGAAAGCTAATGGCAAATATCTCCCGCATAAGTGG
>DRGS01000151.1 GCA_011053245.1 Phycisphaerales bacterium | reverse complement strand
CCTCCATACAGACCCAGGCCCATATTCTCAATGTCAACATGGTAACTTTCGTACTGGCTTTGGGAGACCAGGTCAACCATGTCCTGGATGATCCGGGCGTGAACCTGGCCGGCCGTTAGAGCAAAGAGTGTTATTGTCAGTACCGCTATGGTTGCTGCTTTTTTCATCAATTCCTCCGATAATATCTCGATTATAGTGTATCCCTGAGGACTTGTCAAGAAAAAACTCCGCAATAAAAGGGTGAATTTGTTTTAAATCATGGCCATATACTCGCGGTAGGCGGTGGAATCCCTGCCTAAAACATGCAGTTCGACTGCGCTCACTACGGGCAGGGGGAAGTTTTTGTTTTTTCAGGTGGGGAATGTAGTTGACGTGTCGGGCCGGGCAGTTACAATGGCGGTTGTTGTGGGGGAATTGCTTTAATTTAAAGAATGATCGGGGTGCGTAAGATTTTTTGTAGAGGTCGCGGATTTGGTTTTACTCTGATCGAGTTGTTGGTTGTTATCGCGGTCATCGCGGTGCTGCTGGGTATGACAATATGTGTAGGTTTGCGTAAGTTTGACAGATGGGCAAAAGATTTGCCCATGCTACGGTTTGTTGCTATAAGGGATTTTGTATAGTGTTGGTTTCCTTGGTTCGCGACCGGCTGTTGCGGGGCGGTTGCCTAAATACGAAATTCGAATATCGAAATCCTAAACAAGTACTAATGACCAAAATTCAAATGTTCAAAACAGGATTTTTAGATAAAATAGCGGTGGGCACGGTCGGGGCTACCATGGGGTGTCGGCATGCGGGTATGACAGAGTAGAGGTTCCTTTAAATTGTTGGGTCTGGATCGACGACGAGATAAAATGAGAGAGTTCAAACATTATATTCTGACATTTTTTAACGTTTACCTGTATGGCAAAAGGAGAGAGGCTCAGCTTGCCAAGGCCCGCTTGACTCCGGATGAATGGATGGATCATCGGATCGAATTGTTCCGCACTTATACCCTGCCTTCGATAGCCGGTCAAAGCTGTAAGAATTTTACCTGGGTTGTAATGCTGGATGAGAATACTTCGCCCAGACATCGCAAGCTCCTTGATGCGATGAAGTTTCCGAACTTGAGGCTTTGCTATCGGAACATCGATGAGAAGAGAGATACCAGTTTTTTGACTGAGTTTGAAAAGGGCGATTACGATCTTCTCACGACACGGATCGACAATGATGACGCTTTTCATAAGGATTTTGTCCAGTCGCTCCATGATTGTTACCGGCGCAAAGCCGAAAGCGCCCAGCCATGGGCGATGATGTTTCTTTACGGTTATGTACTCGACGCAAGCAGCGGAGAGATGTACAAGATGAAAAAACCTATTAACAACTGTCCGACAATGGTGGAAAATTCGCAGTCGCCAAAAGGTATATGGTATATTATGCACGACGAAGTGCCTGATAAACTGTCCACCGAGTACATTGTCGATAAGCCGTCATGGCTTATGGTTGTGCATTCTCAGAATATATTGAATCGTATGCCCGATAGAGAGGTAGTGGACGCCCATTTTGCCAAACCGCTTCCGCTGTCGCTGTTAGCCGATTTCAATATCCATCTTCATAGCGTTGGAAAGTAATAAGTCCCCGTTCTATTTCCGCATTACCTGCCCCCATTGTAGCGACGATGTTAATAAATAATGACCGGTGGGCACGGTCGGGGCTACCATGGGGTGTCGGCAGGCAGGAATGACGAACACGCCTATTTTGCGGCTTCGATGGCTTGGCTGAGGTCGATCTTGCCCTCGTAAATTGCCCTGCCTATAATGGCGCCTGCGATGCCCATATCCTTTAGCTTACGAACATCTTCGACTGCCGTTACTCCTCCTGCGGCTACGATATCGACATCCACCGATTCTGCAAGCGTCCTGGTACGCTCGAGGTTCGGTCCTGCCATCATTCCGTCTTTGCTGATGTCGGTATATATTATCGCAGCCAGCGGAAGAACTGCCGCCTTTATCGCGAAATCTCTCAGTTTAAGGTGGGTGTCCTTTAGCCATCCGCTTGTTGAAACTTTGGACCCCCTTGCGTCGAGGCCAAGTACTATTCGTCCGGTGAATTTATTGGCCATCTCTGCAAACCAGTCAAACTCATTAGCTGCCATGGTTCCTATTATCACGCGTTCGACACCTGCATCGAGCATCTGGGTAATTGCGTCTTCGTCCCTGATGCCTCCTCCGACCTCAATTTTGAGTCCGAGTGCGGCTTGGGATATAGCCTTGATCGCTTCGATATTCATCGGTTTGCCGACTTTTGCACCGTCGAGATCGACGATATGCAGCCATGACGCACCGGCATCGGCAAAGATGCGGGCTTGCCTGACCGGATCGTCTTCATAGGTTATTTGACGGTGATAATCTCCCTGTATCAGCCTTACGCACTTGCCGTCCATCAAATCAATTGCCGGTAATAAATCCATAGTTACCTTACCTTAATAATATAAACGAAAATATACTGATGTCATTGAAACGGGATTCTAAAAAAACACCTGCTTGCATGCAACAGAATAAAACAGAAAAGGTGTCTTTTTCGAAAAAAAAATGATCGCTACTAATCCGCGGGATCTTTTTCCGGTTTGAGGACGCCCAACTCCACCAGGGCTGCGAGTGCGGCAGATTGCTCTGCTTCTTTTTTTGTAACGCCCCATGCACTTGGAAAATGCCTCTCGCCGATCACTACGGCGGTTTCGAAGCATTTATCATGGTCAGGACCCTTCTCGTCAAGCAGTTCGTAAACTGGAGTGACGCCGAAATTCTGCTGGGAATGCTGCTGCATAACGGATTTGAAATTTTCGTGGTGATGAGCGGCATTTGCCTTTTCGATGAGGGGATCGAACTGTTTCAGTATAAAAACATTTGCCGCCTTGAAGCCGCCGTCAAGATATATCGCTGCTATGATCGCTTCAAGGACGCCTGCTGAAATCGATCCTGACATTGCCCTGGTATGCGACATTCCTTTTCCGACGTTGACGTATTTTGTCAAATTGAGAGCGTTGCTGATCCTTGCGCATATTTTACGGGATACGAGCATGCTTTTTATCTTTGTGAGGTCTCCCTCGAAATATTCCGGGAATCGCTCGAATATTCTCCTGCATATAACTAAAGCGAGTACCGAATCGCCGAAGAACTCGAGTCGCTCATTACAGGTGAGGCGATCTTCGGTGTATGATGAATGCGTAAATGCCTTTTTGATATATGCGGGGTTAGCGAAATGATATCCTAATATCTGCTCGATCTCGCGCAAAGTGGCTTTGTCCATAGTGCTGCGTCCTGCCTTTGTAAACGACAAGCAGATTGCGAAGACCGCCAACTCAGCGATCTTCGTAATGTGCTCAGTAAAGAATTATTCTATTTTCTTATTATAGCAAAGGTGTTCGTCATTGTCAAGCTATATAATGGTTCGCCAGTTTAATTGGTTATCTGGAGTCCTGCCAGGGCAATGAACTGATCGTCGACGAACTCGAAAACGGTATCGAGTCCCGTTACGGTAAATATATTTTTGACCCGTGGGCTTGCCGAGGCGAAAACCAGGTTACAATCGTTAGCGGATACGATCTTGCGCAGTTTCAAGAGCTTTGCGATGCTTGAAGATGTGACAATATCGACATCGGCGAAATCTACGACGAGATTGCAATTGCTATTATTAGTGACCATTTCGGCGGCTACCTGAAGCTCCTCTCCCATCTGAGGCTCTTTGGCGAGATTGATTAGTATCACGTTTTCCGACCAATTTTGAATACCCATATATTACTCCCTGCAATAATAATACCCTTAGTGGTATAGTATCGGCTTGGAAGGGCGGAAAGTTAATCAAAATCAATCGAAAATAACTATCTCCTGGGTATCGGAATATCAGAGATGTGACTTATCGGACGGTTCTGTGTTTAGTTAACGGCGATGGCAGGGTCCTTATGGTTTTGCTGTTGGTAGTGAGATGAAGAATTTGCTTCCTTTTCCAGGTTGTGATTCGATGGTGATGCTGCCGTTTAAGCGGTCGAGTATGCGAGTTACGATGGTGAGGCCGAGTCCCTCTCCGCCTGCGGTGTCGGCGGGGTTGAGGCGGTGGAACAATTCGAATATCTTGTCTTGATGGGCCGGGTCAATGCCTATGCCGTTATCTTCGACGCAGTAGATGCTATTGCTATATTCTATGCGGCCTGAAATGTGTATCTTACTTTTTCTTTCAGGGTCGAGATATTTCAGTGCATTGCCGATAAGATTTGCAAAGACCTGGTTTATCATATCACCATCGCCAAGGCAGTTTGGCATATCTTCGACGAAGAGTTCTGCACCAGCTTCATTTATCTGGAACTCCATTGAATGCCGAACGTTATTTATCATCCTGTTCATGTCAAGCGGTACGACCACTACCTCTTTGGAACCAACGCGTGAGACCTGCAGCAGGCCCGTGAGAAGGCTTGACATTTTGGCGGTACCTGCCTTGATGAACTTTATGGATTCAGGGATATATTCGTTGATGAGTGTGCTTGCTTCTTTTGCTTTGGTTTCATCAAAGACGGCATCGCGCATAAGTTCCTCAAGCTGCTGGCAGGATTTAATAAGCTCTCCGCCGAATCCCTCGATATTTACAAGCGGGCTTCTGAGGTCATGCGAAGCGACATAGACAACGCTCTGGAGTTCCTTGTTCTTGGAAGAAAGGTTTTTCAGTAGTTGCTCACGTTCAGCTTCGGCTTGCTTGCGTTTGGTGATGTTCAGTATGCTACCGCGAGTGCTTATTAGTTGGCCGCTTGCGTCAAAACGTGAAGATGCGTTAAGGATCACGTCAATGTGATGGCCCTGTTTGTGTACGAGCTTGTATTCGAGGTTGCTGGCTTTGCCCTTTGTGGTTATTTCATGCCAATGCTTTTCGAACAGTTTTTTCTGATCAGGTACGATCAAATCTGCCCAAGTTTTTTTGCCGACTATCTCATCGCGGCTGTATCCTGTCATCTCAAGTTCACTGTCGTTTACGGCTGTTATTATCTGATCGGCACCAAAGATGTGGAAGCCGATAGGGGCATTTTCAAAAAAGTCTCTGAATCGACCCTCGCTTTCCTGTAAAGCCTCCTCTGCCCGCTTGCGTGAAGCAATAGTTATGAACAAGGCAATGATCAGAATAGACTCTAAAATGACAATGGTAATCACGATCCATATAATTTTTCGATATCGGTAATAAAACGACTCCGGTTCATTGACGATGATGCTGTCTGCGGGGAGGCGGGTTTTGTCGATGTTCCATCGCTGAAGCTGCGTGAAATCAAACATATAGGGGTTAACACTTTCGGTTATCACACCGATATCAGCGGGCTTTTGGCCGGCGAGGACACGCAGGATCAATTCGGCTGCTTTTGTGCCTTGCGCCTGGCTGGAGAGCAGTTTGCCTCCGACTATGCCATGGTCCAGATACATTGTGGTAATTCCATAAACCGGGACGGTTGAAGCTGACGATATCGCAGGACTGCCTTCATCGACGGGGATGTAGGTGTTTGTTTTGTCGCGAAGCCAAACGGCTAAAAGCACCATACTGTTTTCGGGTAATGTTTTTAGCTTCTCTAAAAGTTCCGGATGAGAATAGTTCTGGCCGGAAAGGTATTGGAACTCCATGTCTTTGCACTGCTTACTTACCGCTTGAACGTCCCTTTGCTGGCCAATCCCGGTTGGTGTGTTGTCAGTAATTACATAAACGGTTTGGATACCCTCATGCAGTTTTATCGCCAGGTCGATCGTGGCTTTGATGTCCAGAACTTCTATCAGTCCGGTAAAGGCGTCTTTGCCTTCTAACATTGCCGGGTAGTAATCGTTGATACCGCAGAATGAAACAGGTGCGTTACTAAAGACTTCATGGTGCTTCATGGCGAATCGCAAGGCATTGTCATCGGTAGCAACAACGGCATCGAGTTTGATCTTATCGTACTTCAAATGGAAAACGTCAAGGACATGTCCGAGATACTCCGGGGTGTATATGTGTTTGGTGTCCATGTACTCAACGTATAGCTCAAGGTTGTCGATCGAACCGGTAAGAACATCCTCGATGGCCGATGTCTGATCGTCGGTCCATTGGAACCCCCTGTGATATGAGTTAAGGATGAGGATGTGCCGGGTTTGTTCGGCTTGCGATTCAGAAACGGTGGCAAATAACAGAATGGTAAATACGATGACGCTGCGCATGCAGACCGCCTGCCTGGCAGTTCTACATCCTTGCCTTACGACCAATAATATCGATAAACAACGCCTTATCATTATTTTATGACTCCAGCCCACTTATTGATCCACTAAAATCGATTTTACACCTTGTCTGGCCCAGGTCAACAATAAAACTGCGATGACAGTGTTTTTTCGTGGGTTTGGGAGTTTTTTGTTGCCCTTGCGGATTATAATGCGTAGAATATAGCAGTAAAGTTAATTTACTTAATTGGGAGGTATGCGCCATGAATACGCTGGCTCGGG
>DRGS01000150.1 GCA_011053245.1 Phycisphaerales bacterium | reverse complement strand
GTTCAAGCAAGTCCATCCTCGTTACGACAGCCCAGAATACGACCAAACAATGCAGAAAATGCTGAACTGCGGGGATCCGAAAAAGATGGGCTTTGTACAATACTGACACCTGCGTCAAAAGTCGTCTTAGGCTGCGATGTGAAATCGTGAAAACTCTGCGCATTGCCGCGGACCGACTGAAAAAACCTCTCCTGGCCGTCTCCGGGGCGTTTGATCGACAAACCTCCTTCGCAAAAATGCAAAATAAAGCCCAAATACGGCCATATTGGCCTTTGCGTACACGATTTCACGCATTTTTGCGCATACCGATGCTCGCAAAATATTCCAGCCGGCAATCTTGAGATAAATCGCATGAAAAACTGCCGGTCTGCCTCGCACACGCAATTGACCTAAGCCAACTCTGCGTTTCAATCCGCTGTTAGTTCCTTCAATACCGCCGCGAGTTTTATAACGTTCCCTGAAAACTTCCGTATCCTGCTCACGTCTTCGGCCGGCAAGCCTTCGCTGTTTTGCCGTATGCTCAAGTTTGTATTGGCTCGTGATTTTTTCAACAGGACACTGCTCGAAAAATTCACATCGGCTACAAGTCGATTCCGGCATCACCGTCTTTGTTCTATCCGTTTCATGGTTATGTTCTGAGGATTGCGGCTTATGACCTGCAGGGCAACAGATGACTTCTTCGGTTGCATCATCAACATCAAAGTCATCTATATTCAACCGCTCATATTCATCGGCTTTGGTTTTACTTGAACCTGATGGCACAGGCCCGACAAGTTCTACGCCTTTTTCTTCTGCAAGCTGGACATTGTCATCGCCGGTGTAACTGGTATCTACAAGCATCTCATCGGGAGCAAGGTTGTTTGTCTGCAAATCTTCCAGGACTTCTTCAACAGCATTGGCATCCGGTTCTGCCGCTGTCTGTGGTATCGCGCAGGTTATAATCTGTACTTCGTTTTGGGGATTGCAGGTTTCAGCAATCTGTGCCTGATAGCCCGGGCCTTTATGGCCATCGTAGGTGGCATCCGGGTCTGATGGGTTCTGCATAACATCCCCGCCGGTTTTTTGTTTTATGCTGACCGTCTCTTCGTGCACTTCGCACTGCTCATAAAAGATTCGTTCAACTGCTTTGTAAGTATCTTTGCGGGTGTATTCATCCATATCGGCAAATCGTTGTATGAGATAATACATATCCTCGGCCACCTGCTGACGAAGCAGACGACGAGATTCGCTGTCCTTCTTGGTATCTGCAAACAACTGATTAACGCCGGGTGCATACCGTTGACGAAGAGATTCATCCAGCGAATTATAATCCTGCTTGTTACTGCGAATGACTTGGGTTAGAAATCGCTTGACGGCCACACCCATAAGACGGGTTCTGCCAAAGCTGGCCATGTCACTGAATATGTGCGTAGAATCCAGTCGTTGTTTGTCAATCTTGATGTTGAGAACTTCCACAAGTTTTGTGGTAATTTCGTACATCGTTGCCTTGGCCAAATCATCTTGCTCGAACAAATCAATGTGTCGCTCAAGCGTCCGTTTGGCAATGTCGTGAGTTACAGGCTCAAGGTTCAGTGCATAATGAACATTCATATTGAAACTGTAAGCATCGAGAGCTTGGTCTTTTGTCCAGTCCATAAATTCCATGAGCAATATCAGTCCTGCCATGGAATAGAGTTCCTTGGTAGGCCTGCCCATCGTTGGGTTGAAGTGTCCGCTGATGGTATCGACCGGCATGAGTTCAAGAATGACATGGCGGAAAACGCCGGGCCAGCCGTCGAGTAGTCGTTTGCGTGTTTTTTCGGTCAGGACGCTGTCATACGGGTCGAAAAGCCGTGTTTGTTGCGGATTTACAATTTTATGCATAATTGCTCCAAGTATTTGCTACAGAAGAGCTTACATTATACATAGCCGTATCAGCCTGTCAACCCTAAAATTGCCATAAATACCTGAATTTACAATACATTATGATGTTTTTTTGTGGCGAACGACTTTTGACGCAGGCGTCCCATTTGCCCAAATTTAAACAGGATCAGGTCGATACCGTACCGATCAGGAAAAGAAATTGTTGAACTTATCCCGCCTTCGTCGGCGACTTTCTTAGCACCAACGGGGCGACAGTTGCTTTTGAGCGAAGTCCCACACTTACTCCGGTTAGTGCGGGGTGAGGTGAAGATTGAGAGCTTTGTTTCAAAAAATTGACTGTTTCTGATTTTCTATTTCATTTTCGAAAAGGAGACAGAGTTCTCCGACCCCTTTAGTTCTCCTTAATGTGCCTAATTTAGCACCTCGTCATAAAAGTCTTTAAAGCTCATGCAAATCCCCTTTTCGAAAGCATTAGAGAAATCTTTTATATCTATTTTGCTGCAAATACTCTCAATGTCATGTTCTGACTTCTGGTATTGCCGACCGCCTAACCGTAAGATGTCAGTGACTTTATCAGATGGTCTAAAAAATTCTATTTGTGGGTCAATGACACTGAGATTAAATCCTAGTTTTTCTTCAATATAAGCAATAGTCAACGCAGGGTCTAATCGCTCAAATAGATTATACATACCTAAAAACCAAGCTTCAAATTCCATGATCGCAAAACACATTTTGATTTTATCGGAGTTGCCCATTTTCTGAATTGTTTCATGTGCTCCGTTTATAAACTCCTCTGTAATTATGTTGTTAATCATCCGGCCAGCCCTATTGAGATATGCCTCGGAATACATATCTCTCAAAGCAATAATTTTTTCATATCCATTTTGAACTAAATCTTTCTCTCTATCTTTTACAGCACTTAGAACCTTTTCGTCATTCGCAACATTCACGATCAAAAAATGCACCTTAGCATGTTCATTCGACTGGCGGAACCG
>DRGS01000149.1 GCA_011053245.1 Phycisphaerales bacterium | reverse complement strand
TCTTGTGGATGTAGATATTGTAGCGAATGATATAGAACTAAAACTACGACATGCAACTAATGGTACCCCTCAGGATATTACTTCCCTAGTGGATGCCGGTCCGTTTCATGTTGTGTTGTTTTATGAAACAGATGCGTAATAATGTGATGACAAGAGAAGAACTATACCACAAATTCGGGCCGTTATTACTCGATGCCGTGACTCAAATAATAAAGGATGAAATGAATCTGCTTAGGTCGGAGGTTGGGCTACCACCAAGAACTAACACACAACTCATCAATGCAATTTCTGATAAGTTAGAAAGTATGCCTTTGTATGTCTGGATGCTTTCACTCGATGAACCCACATAGGAGAATAACATGGCAAAGAAGAAAAAACCAAGCGCCAAAACACACGAAGCGATCAAGAAAGCGGTTGAACGCGGGAACAAGTTGGAACCTGCGCCGGGACATCGTATCGAGATCGAAGCCGCTCTTGGCCGCAAGATGCACCAAATCGGCAAGGCTCAGGAAATTGCCCAAAGGCATAATGCGATACTTCAAGCCCTTCACGCACAAGCTAATGAATTGGACATGCAATTGAAGAAGCTCGATGGCTGAAGAAATCAAACATAATTTCGGAACCGGCAAGACATTGTATTTCTGTCGATTCATTCTATCGAACAGTAATGTGATGCTCGCCAATCCCGCGACGAACGAAGTTTGGGGCACAGGAGCGCGTGACGCCGACGATTACGACGTTCAGATGTCCGAAGAGGGTGGGTCCGGTCATTATACGGCGGATTTCGCTTCGGGGGGTTCTATAAGTTCGGGGACTTATCATGTAGTCGTTTACAATCAGGCCGGGGGTAGTCCCGTGGATTCCGACGTGGCTCTTGCCCAGGGTCAAATCTACTGGAACGGCAGCGCCGAAGAAACTCTACAGACGATTTTGGATAAACTCCCCGATGACTTCATTATGGGCAGTTCGGTAACGACTTCGATGGACGATGAAATAAATGCCATCGTCCAGACATTAGGCCAGGTCCATACGGTCCAGGACGAGTCCCCGGCCGGCGCCGGTGGTGCGCCGGATACGACCAGCGGTATTGCGGAGGGCTGTTAATGCCAAACGAGCCTCTTATAAATTTCAACTCGGGAGAATTATCGCCCTTAATTGACGCGCGGTCCGACATAGAGAAGTACAAAGCCGGCTGCCGTGTTCTGGAGAATATGATACCGAGAGTCTACGGTATTGCGGAGAGGCGTCCGGGCTTGCAGTTTATTCGCGCTGCTATCGACAACGATACCATAGGAAGGGTCATACCGTTTATATATTCCAATTCGATTGCATACATAATCGAGATGGGCGACCAGGTATTCAGGTTCTATTTCGACGGCGGGATAGTCCTGGATAGTAATAGTAACATCGTTACGACCGCGACTCCTTATCTCGCGGCGGATTTGTTCGAGGTTCAATTCGTCCAAAGCCTCGATGTGATGTACCTTACCCATCAGAGTTACGCTCCGAGGACGTTAAGCAGGACATCGGCTTCGGAGTTCACTTTAGAGGAAATAGATTTCAGGTTCGGGCCGTTCTTGACGAGAAACGATTACATCGAAGATAATGACGTTACTCTTTCGTGTTCAGCTATAAATGCTACAGAAGTGGGTACTCTGACTGCCATTGGTCCGTTTTCTCCGTTATCGACTTTTCAATCGGGCCATGTAGGGTCTTTATGGAAACTGACTCTACCGAGAGTAATTACGGGTACGGACGGTACGGCGACCGTAACCGGAACAATAGGAGACGCAATAGGTATAGACGGCCCGTTCACTTTCAAGACTTCGGGTCATTGGGGTGCTACCGTGGAACTCCAAAGAAACGAAGATGACAACGGATGGGAAACTTTCAGGACGTGGACTTCGGTATTGACCGCAGGCGTAGGGTCGTTAAACGCTCAGTATACCGGAATCGAATACGCCCAAAACACTTCGTATCGAATAAACGTCACTACATATAGTGGAGGTACGGTTCAGGCTTCTTTGACGGTGAATTCCAGCACTCAATCGGGCATAGTCAGAGTCCAGGCCGTTACGAGTGCGAGTGTAGCGACCGTTAAAGTCATTTCAAGACTGGCCTCTACCAATACGACGAAGCAATGGAACGAAGGTGCGTGGTCCCGGGTCAGGGGCTATCCCAAGACGCTGTGTATCTCCCAGGGTAGGGCGATTTACGCTGGTACGGCCTTTCAGTCTCAAACATTATGGTTCAGTCAGACGGGAGCCTACAGCATAATCACGTAGGGATATTATGGTAGTTAGGACAGGAAATGGCCCATATACGGGTCCGACATTTATTGGTTCATACATAGACACAAGCAATGAAGGTTCGTCGCCCGGCGTTGCCGGCACCGCCACTACCCCGGGCGCGTTCAATCAGCTAATCACCGATGCCTCGTCGTTTTCTCTGACTTTGGACTCCGGGACGAGAAATGCTATTCAGTGGATAGCCGCCAAGAAGCATATCTTGATAGGGACCACCGGAGGTGAATGGAGAATGGGTGGTCATTCAAATAAACCCTTCACTCCGACGAATTACGATTTGAAGCAGCAGACTAATCGCGGATCGAAAGACTTGCAGGCCGTCCTTATCAGCGATGCTATGGCTTTTATAAACGAGACCGGAAGGAAATTATACAAGCTGCGGTTCGATGGAATCAGCGAAGATTATGAAACTCCCGACTTGACTATACTCGCCGAACACATAAGCAAAAGCGGCGTAACGTCGATGGCGTTCCAGAGAAATCCCGACGAGATATTATGGGCGACTCTTCTGGATGGGACTTTAGTATCAATGACTTACGACCCCATTCAAAATGTCATTGCATGGGCGAGGCATCCGCTGCCAAGCGGGGGCGAAGCCGACGATGCGAGTGTGAATTCAGGCTATCTTACGGCCCCGGAATATCCGCTTTTGCAGGAATTGACTGCATCGGAAATACCGGACAAACCCACTGAAATTGCGGATACCGCTCTCTCGGGGGCGTCTAATATCACAAATAAAACCGAGCTTCAAAACATAAGCGGTTCGGGTCATTATATTCTTACTGCCGATATAGATGCGACCGGCTCATGGACGCCGATCAATGGTTTCACCGGAGTGCTGGATGGTGACGGATTTAAGATTTCAAATTTGACGATAAGCGCAGCGGCGTCGGATAATCAGGGGATGTTCGGCACAATCGGAGCGGGCGCAGAGATACGCAATATCAAATTCCACGATGCCTCTATCACCGCCGATGACGCCGTGGCGGTTTTGATAGGGTTTGCCAATGGTGTGGACGATGGTAAGTTATCAGACATTGAATTCATAAACTGCACCGTCAACGGCGATAACGGAGTCGGATGCCTCATAGGTAATTTCTTCAATGTTCAGGGCTGGCAAATCTGGCGCTGTAAGGCAACCGGAACGACGAGCGTTGTCGGTACGGGCATGAACATCGGAGGACTGATCGGTGACTTGAAACACGATGGGACCACCACGGCGAATGTCATAGTTGATTGCAGTAATGAGGCATTAGGCCGCGTGCAGGGCGATGGGTCAGGTGGTATTATCGGGGATGTGGACGGCGGGGGAGCGGGTTTCAAAACCGAGATTCATACCTGTTCTTCTTCGTGTGAGATCGCACGTAAAGTCAGTGGGGATATTGGGGCCGGTGGCCTGATAGGAAAGGCCGCCGATTGTAATATCACCAGTTGCAACGCCACCGGAGAAATCACGGGATTGTCCGCAGCAAACGATTCGGCGGCGGTCGGCGGATTCCTCGGTTTTGATAAAGCCGGCTGTGTTATCATAAACTGCTTTTCGACCGGAGACGTTACTGTTCACGGGGACGCCGCTCGTATTGGTGGTTTTTGCGGCAAGAGCGATACGATTTCCAGCACTTTCCGCCGATGTTATTCCACCGGAAACGTATCCTGTCTCGAGGGCGCTACGAGTTTATTCTCCTATTTTGCTATTGGTGGATTCATGGGCAGTATGGAAGCCAATACTACACCGGGATTGATCGAACGCTGCTGGTCCGAAGGCAATGTGACGATTGCCCAAGGCGCAATCGGCGCAGGCAATTATGGCTGTGCCGGCGGATTCGTCGGCAATATTTCGGTTACGCCGCCTACGATCCGCAACTGCTACGCATGGGGGTCGCTGACCGCTACGGATGGAGAAGTCGAAATCGGCTTTGGCGGATTCCTGGGGGGATTAAAAGACGTGTCGGGTTTGAACATAGACGCCGATGTGAGCATTCTGAATTGCTACTGTGCCCAGACAAATGTCGCCGCCGGTTCGTCTCTGACCGGGCAGATCACCAGTGACGACGAAAGCGGAGGGTTTACGGGTTCGGAATCGAACAGTGGAAATTTCGTAGTCAATGACGTAAGCGGTGGGAATATCACTTGTTTCTGGGACTCCACGACTTCCAGCTTATCGAGGAGCGATTCGGGTACGAGTCAAATTACTTCATGGCTACAGACGAAAGCCAACTTTACCGATGTCGGCTGGGACTTTGACACTATTTGGCAGATACCCACCCCCGTCTTTTGGAAGACCGAACTCAATGCGAACGGCATCGGGGGCAATAGCGTAGCGGTCATACCCGGCGACGGCGAAGATGAAGTTTGGGTAATGGTAGGCAGATCGCTCGAAGGCAGTCTGGTAAGGTACATCGAGAGAATGAAGCCCCGCGACTGGGGAATTGACAATGAAGATATGTTCTTCATCGACTCCGGCTTGACTTACGATTCAACGCCCACAGCGACAATTACAGGCTTGAGTCACTTAGAGGGTGAGACAGTTGCGATACTCGGTGACGGTGCGGAGTTACCGACTGCTGTGGTATCAGGCGGCTCTATCACTCTAGCTGAGTCGGTATCGGTGGCGCAGGTCGGACTTCCTTTTACCTATAAACTGAAAATCAATCGTTTCGACCAAAACACCCAACAAGGGACATCTAAAGGCTCTATCAAAAAGATAGCTGAGGTAGTAATTAGTTTCTATCGGACATTGAACGCTAAATTCGGGGACGGTACTACAACGTTCAAAGTTTCGTGGAGGGAATCGTCTGATAATTACGGAGATCCGCCCGCCCTTTTTTCCGGGGATAAGGTAGTACATGCCGATGGCGGATTTAACGTGGAAGATCCTTTTCAGATAGAGGGCAACTCGCCCATGCCCTGCTCGGTGCGCGCGATTATACCCCGCTTCGAGACCGTAGGACGTTAGCATGAATAGCTTTATGACAAATATAGCAAAGAGGGATAATATCAAGATGATGCTCTTTACTGTACCCTTTAAAGTGATGATAAACGCGAGCTTGGTTGCTACAGGAATGACACCTCTGTGTCTTTATGGATGGTATTCGACCCATTCTAATAGCATACTGAACAGAATTCACAGCGCGGCGTTTGATTTTTACGTGGGGCAATTGTGTGTAGTATTTGTAATATTGTTTGCCTTTAACGGTCTTGCAGAATGCTGCGGTAGACTTTCGATTAAGGATTCGATGGGGTTCTGTGCGCCTATATTTGAAGAGCACCTGCCGGCAATGCTCTTTATTCCTGTCTGTCCATTTTTTAGTAGACAGATTATGGCATGTCTTACACACAGTTTGGTGTCCATCTTTGGTGTCGGACTGGTGATAGTATTTCGTGAGAGGCTTAACTTCCTTGCATTTGCTGCATCGTTTGGATATGATTGTGTCAGTCATGTTCGTTTCCTTTTCAAGCGATTATGGTCAGAGTCGATCGTAGCACGTACTGCGGTCGACTTGTTTTATATTAAGCGAGACATTATTCCTTTGTCAACTTCTTTTCGGGGGATAGTCCAATTTGGTTCCTTTTAGCTTCAGTAGCATTACAGGCTTTTAGTTCTTTTCAGCAGGGAAGGGCCCAGGCCGCCGACGAAAGACAAAACGAAGCGATAGCCAGGCACAACGCCTTATTGGCTGAAAGAGATAAGCGCGCCGCCGAGATAAAGCTCGAAGAGGACCAGATACTTCAATTGCTCGAATCCGAGC